>JALSKP010000554.1 GCA_026988815.1 Myxococcales bacterium
CACCGATCTAAATACCCGCGTTCGTCTTCCTTCAACCTTGGTTGATGGGGATTATTATCTTGCCCTAGAAATTGATCCTTTCGGGACCGTTGCCGAAAGTAATGAAAACAACAATGTTATTTTTTCAAAACAGTTCCAAGTTCGAACGATTTGTTTTGATGCACTTGAACCCAACGACACCTTCGGCGACGCTATCGATGTCGATTCCCAAACTTATAGCAATTTGATTTCATGCAAGGCGGCCCCAGATTATTATCGTATTTGTACAGCCGATGCCAAAAAGTTTGATGTCAATGTGACCTTCAATAACATGGATGGTGATGTGGATATGGAATTATTTAATGACCAATTCCAACTCATTGATAGTTCAGCAAACGCGGGCGTGGATATTGAAAATGTGTCCGTTGATTACGTTAACGGCGCGCAGTGTTTCTTTGTTCATGTTTATGTGACAACCCTCGACCCAGATTTAGAAACCCTCTACGATCTTTCGGTGAACGTTCAAGACGTGGATCCAAACTTAAAATGCACCTCCGTTTTTGAGCCCAACGATTCTTTTGCGACCGCTTCTAGTTTTCTAGCAGCGACGAATTTTGCGAACAGTTTAGACAGATGTCCGGTCGCCGATAGCGACTTCTACGCATTAAATCTATCGGCCGGTGATACGGTTTCGATTTCGGCAGTCAAAGATCCTTCCGCCCAAGCCGGGACACTTCGTTTGCAAGTTTACCTTCCTAACCAAACACCAGGGCCCAATATTGAAACTGCGCCGGGCGTACCTGATGCCACGATTACGAATTACACGGCACCACAATCTGGGACTTTCTTTGTTCAAATTAGCGCCAGCGGTAGCACCAGAAATGTGACCTACACGCTTTCGGCAACAGGCTTAGACGGAATCGATCTCACGCCCCTTGCGCTTTCGATTGGACCAGGAACCTACAGTCCCAACGACCAATTACGTTGGGGATTTGACCTTTCTAATCTCCTTTCAGACAACGCTGCAATGCCGCCCTACTCCGCCTATTTTGGGACGTCACCAGCCCTTGATCCTGGCAATGACACCTTGCTCGGAAGCTTCACGACAGCCGACGTTGCTGGCAATGCGAGCATTCAAGTATTTGGACAAGCCAACGTTCCCGCCAACGCTGCGCCAGGTACCAATTACCTGCATATCATCATCGATCCCGCAGACACGCTCGGTGACGCGAACCCTGCGAATAACGTTCGCACCGTCCCAGTTACCACCAACTGATTTAATTTTACATGAGCGATTCAACATCGATTCTTGCCTACCTTAATGACCGACTCTGCGCGCTTGCTGATCCTGAGCGCGCGCTGAAGATGGCGAGTTATATGAAGACGGATATGCCTTTTTTTGGTGTACCATCGCCAGAACGCAAATCTATTTTTAGGGACGCTAAAAAAACCTTTCCGATTTCGGACAACGACACCTATCGAGATATCGTATTCGCGTTATGGAAAAGCCCCCACCGCGAAGAAAAATATATTGCCATAGATTTTGCTCAAGCTTACAAAAAATTCATAACATTTGAGAATATGGATCTCCCAGTAGATATTATCGCATTTTTAAACGAACAAAAAAACGAACTTTCAGGCCTCTCTTTTAGAGAGGCATCTCGCATACTAATTAAGAACGGGCAGTATATAAAATGACAACCATTGGACACGTTTCAGATTTACATTATTGGGCTTTTGACAAAGTAAATCCTCTTGAACTTTTAAATAAACGATTGGTGGGCGGTGTGAATATCGCGCTCAATCGCGCAAAAAAACACGATAATAAAATCGCGACCTTAGCGCTCAAACAACTCGATGAATTGGAGGTTGATCATATTGCAATTTCGGGTGACCTCACAAATCTAGCCTTCAATTGCGAATATGAAGAGGCCGCAAGAGAAGTTTTTACGATTAAGAATGCCGAAGAAAGGGTATCGATTATTCCGGGGAATCACGATTATTATACGGCCGATACGGTTCG
>JALSKP010000555.1 GCA_026988815.1 Myxococcales bacterium
ACTAGGAGATCTAAGAGCCGAAATCCCAGAAAATGGTCCAACCCGTCTACTGACTCTTTTTATGCCTGGTGGCGTCCGTTTTTATGAACAATTTGTACCCATTCCTGATGCCAATATTGCGTTGCAGTTCCAAAAACGACAGATGTATGGGGCCGAACCCGTTTATTTTTCTGCAGATGATCTCATCACATTGCCCGGAGATTCGGGAAACTTCCAACCCCTACGTATGTCCAAGACATGGAAAGATAACGATCCAGGAGATAGAAGCGATCATCACTTTAGCCCGATAGGATACAGCTGGTTGGATCTCGCTTCGACAACGGCTGTGGTTCATGGTGTCGGTTATGGTACGGTGGCCCACCCTGCTGGAATTATTTCCGCGACCTGTGGTATTCCAGGCTCCACCTACGCAGCACCATCCGTTGGCTCCAATGTCGCGAACTATTTATATTCAAAATTCCAAGATAGCCGTCCCATTCCCTACGTCATGGCAAATTCTCAAGGAGGGCGTTCCAACCCAAAGGTCGGTAATCTCCCCGCAAGTTACGGGCCTCTTTCCCTCACGAACACGAACATCTTAAAACAAGGTTTTTCAGATAAAACACCTCGATGGAAAGACTGTGATGCTCGAATTGAAACTGAGTTTACTGATCTTATCAAAGGCGATAAAAATTTTCTTCCCACTACAAATGTAGATGCCTACCTTTTGAAACGTTTCGAACGCTTCGCCAAAAAAGCCCGTCAACCCGAACGCTCCCTTCTTGCACAATTATATGATGGTACGGCGAGCGTTAGTAAAACCTTGGCCGCAGATTTAGTAGCCGCTGTTGAAAAAGCTGTGCCCGTCGAGAATCCCCTTCCAGATCATTTAAAAAATTATGGTGCATTTTCTTCCCGCACCGGCGGGTACGCTCAATTTGGCGTACAGATGGAAAACGATATAAACTGGCTTCTTAAAATATTGAAATCTAATATTACAAGTGTCGTTTACGCTGGCTTTAAAGATCATAATTACGACTCTCATCAGGCAGCTTCATTACCTATGGCCTATAATTTTTTACGCGCCCAAATGGAAGTTTTCGCGCAGCTCATGTCTGAAATGAAAAAAACACCCTCGCCAGATATGCCCGGACGTTCGTTGTATGACGACACGATCATTGTTATTTATAGCGATTTCGCGCGAACGTGGGGATTACCTGGAACCGATGATCATAACCATCAAGGTGCATTTGTCATTTCAGGAGGTGCGATTAAAGGTAATCGGCAGATTGGAAATTACGAACTCCCCGCCGATAAGATGTTTGTAGGTTCGGCTCCCAGTGTTCCTATGGCGATCCAAGACGAAGGGTTGGGACGCTCTATGCGCCCGGCTCTCACCAAAGATATGATCACAACTATCTATGATTTATTTGGTATGAAATACGGAAAAGACTATTTCATGCCAGGCACACATGGCGTTATTCAAGGACTTCGAGCATAAAAAACGGCTCTTCAAATGAAATCCACAATATGAGATTTTATTTTCGAAGAATGTTGTTTAGTCTTCCTTTTTGACGAGCTCTCCCTGTGCTTATTGGCGATAAAACTCAAAAATATCTTTATGACAGAGCAGGTTTGTCTCTATTGGGCCTTGTTTCATTATTTACCGTTTCTTGCGCAGACCAAGAAATCTTGGTCGCGACCCTTCTTAATGAAGATACAACTCAAACTTGCAAGAATGGTAGCGTAAATATCGAGGGCCAATGTATAGAAGACAAACAAAAGGGATCTTGTCCGAAAAATGATCCACAAATCGAGTCATCCATTCAAGCGCTCGGCGCCAATCATTCACTCCTTTTGCCCTCCCGAGGCGCCCCCCCAGGCGTTGGTTGGAATACACAGATGTACTGGAGATCTGCCAACTGTACTGCTCTTTATGCTGGTTCCTACACCGGAATTCCTGCCTTAATTTCTCAGAAAGTATGGTCCTACCATCTTGGAAGCAATCGTTGGGAAGTTCTTTTCAACGGCAACTCCGATTTGGAAAAGCAGAAAAGCGCCGTCGATTTATTACGCGAAACCTTTAAATCCCCTCGTTCACTATCGGCGGAGGAACAAAGGACTTTATTAAAATTTAAAAAATGGTGGTTAGAAGAAGTCGTCTTCAAAGATGGCCATTTCACAATGCAAAACGGAGGGCCGGTCATGCCAAGAATGGTCTACGACGGTATGACCTTTAACAACAATTTTGATGAATTAATTTGGGGAAGCGGCGCAAGCCTTGCCTCTCATTTTCTCGTACAAATTCAAGCTTGGGCAAACGAAAAAACGATTGCTGAAATAGAAAAGCAAACAGATCAGGCCTTTACAAAATTGTGGTCCTTTTCACCCTCCGACAAAAAATGGAGACAACTCAAATCGGATTCAGTATCCCGCCCAAGGCTAGAGCCCACCAGCGGCTCAATGATCTCATCCGAAGAAAAAATCCGTTGGTTTGGTGCCCGAGATCCCTTTGAAATGTGGACCTATAACCTCAAAGAGAGAACGTGGAAAGAAGATGAGTTTATCAAAAAGAAAGATATCGTCGCGGTTAACAGCGTGCAATCGATACGGATTAGTACAAATCGACTCCTCTACATCAACACTAAAACCTCTATGTATAACGAGCAGACGAAAATATGGAGTCAACTACCTGCTCCGCCGACACCAGCGAATTCAAGTAATACCCTTCTTATGTTTAGCGCGAAAAGAAATAAAGTCCTCCTTTTTTCGCCGAACGCGGAACCTTTCCTTTCCACCTTTGATTTAGAATCCCAAACCTGGTCAACGCCTCTCCCCGACGGCCCTCCTCTCATCACCGGGCGTTTTGGTAAGTATTACGGGTATTTTGATGCCTCCTTTGACGTTGCCGTTATCCATTCAGACAAGAGTTCTTCAGTATGGGTCTATCGTCCAGAATGAAGCGTTCCAACCCACAGAAAAAGTCCAGTCTCTTTTGCCGCTCCAACACACTTAGCAAGTGATGAAGTTCTATACGCTATGTTTAACAGCGATGCTTTCTGTATTATCTTTCGCGGAGGGATTGGCGCAAACTATTGACGAGGAAACGAAGGAAAACAACCTCGAACCCAAAATCTTAAAACTATCTTTTTCGTCGACGGTGGCGAATCGGGACGATCTGCGAATGGCTATTCTTTCCCAACTCAGCGATTTTGACATTTCACTGGAGCTTCTTCAAAAACAAATGCCTACTTTATCCGAGCGCATCCAGTATACTAAAACAGTCAAAAACGATCATCTGCTAGCGATCGTTTGGGTTGAGCAAAACGAAAAAGAATGGTTGCTTTATTTATCAAAACCGCAATCCGGCGATCTTTTCGTTCGATCGATTCAACGTACTTCCTCATCAACCACCGACCATGAAGGTCTGGCGAGTGTTCTGCGCTCCTCCGTCGGGGCGTTACTTATTGGCGAGTTACCAGACGCAAAGCTTGTCGTTCAGCGGGAAGAAAAAAAAATCGTTGAACACGCTCCGCCAACCACGCTCCCTTTGGACGAGGGACATCGGCTCGTTCTAACTCTGGGGGTTCAAACAAAGAGCACTCTCAATTTTGAACTTTATCCAAGTCTCTGGATAGATCTTCGTTTCAAAGTATTTCCCACATTATACTCCTATTTTCACTATTCCTTGAGTTCCCTAACAAAGCGAACATCGGACTTTTCTTTTTCATTACAAGAGAATCACTTTCTTTTGGGCACGCTTTTCTCAATCGCATTCGAAGGCGGCGTTGCGTTTCACTTCCTATTCGGAGGAGGAATCTCCAATTATAGCACCGTGTCAGAATCATCAAAAAACGAGCTTCTGATTCATGATGTCAATGGATGGAGACCTCTTTTTCAAAGCTATATTGGCGTTGAGTGGCAGGGATTGGACCATCTCGCGGTGGCCTTTGACCTTGGCTTTGATTCCTATTGGAACCCTTTACTTTTTCGAAGGCAAGATAAATCCCAGCCGATCACAGGACTTGGATTGAGCCCCCAAATTCGCCTAGCTATTTCTTGGGGCGTTTTCTAATGAGGGTCTTAAAGGAAAAGAAAATAAATTTCCAAGCAGATATACAGCTCGTCGAACGTGCGCTTGAAGGCGAGCGAAAAGCAGAAGTTCTGCTTGTCGAACGACTTCTAGTACGTGTTCAAGCGACGGTCAAATATATGGTGTCCGACATCGAGGAACATGAAGATTGGATCCAAGATTCAATCTTAGAAGTCTTGCGTAGTTTGCCCCAATACAAAGGCCAATCTCCCTTTGAGAGTTGGGCGCATACCATTGTTGTGCGGACCACATCTAGACGTCTTAAGGGGTACCTTAAACGACGATCACGTTGGGCAATTTGGGATAGAATCGATGGAATTTTATCGCCTTCAACATCCCCATCAAAGCGCCACGAAAACAACGAACTTGGGGCGATACTCGTCTCAAAAATTTATCAACTTCCTGCGGAAAAGCGTATGGTTATCGTCTTAAAACTTGTTCACGGATTTTCGCTAAAAGAAATCGCAGCGATGACCCAGACGCCGCAAAATACGGTTCGCGAAAGATTGAGAACCGCGAGAATTTCGTTAAGAGAAATGATCCGCAAAGATATCTCAGCAAAAAGTTGGCTGGAGGATTTGACATGAAAAAGGAACACTGCCGCATTCATCTTGAGTTATTGGACAATGACGAAAAAACCCAACATCTTCAAGAATGCCAAGACTGCCGAATCGATGCAGCGATAGAAAATGCGCTACGCTTAACGCCGGAAAAAAGCCACGCGCTTTCGCACCGCAAACATGCTCACGAAATCGTAGACCTTTTTCATCGCGACCCCAAACCCAAGATGCAAGAGCAAGCGTTTCGCCTTCCCCTCGCACGAATTGCGGCGATTATTTTCGTTGCTTTTGGACTCGCGTTCTGGCTCCTCAATGGAGAACAAGAAACCAGGGAATTTGTAAAAATCGAGCTCCCCCCTAAAATACCAAAGGAAAAATTAGCGGTTGCCAAACACGAAAAAGCGCCGATTAAGAAATTCATTGCCAAACAAGTCGCTGGAATCCCTACGAACGCCACCGAATACAGCGAAGGTGCCCATATTAGTCTAGGGGAGAATGAATCTCTTCTGGCCATTAATCAAATGAATGTCCTTCTTTACCTTCAAAAAAACACGAAGGTTGTTCTTGAAAAACTTCGAAAAAACGAAGTCGAAGTGCGTTTAATTTCAGGAAGCCTCTTCATGGACGTCCTTCCCAATCAAGGAATGAAAGTAAAGGTACATACTAACCAAGGTAGTATTAAGGTTATCGGAACCGTATTTTATGTCGAGGCTAAAAACAAAACCAGAGTGGGTGTGCTTCGCGGAAAGGTTAATTTTTCCACTCCAGATCGCCAAACTCAAATTACCAAAGATCACGTATTTGATTCTGATACCAAACGCTTGGACATTTTTGAAAAAGATGATCGTATGGACATTTTCAACTTAATTAGAAAGAATACCACCTGCGCGTCTTCTTTGTTTTCCTTCCATATACATCCCGAGAATGCCCGACTAAAAATCGATGGGGTCCTTGTGACCAACGCTCCCCTTTTCGATATTTTGCTTTGTGAAGGCGACCATAACATAGAGCTCGAAAAAACGGGGTTCAAAAAACTAGAAAGACGGATACGCGTTGATAACACAACCACCCATGAACTTTATCTAAAATTGAAAAGAGTTGAACACGAGGTAAAGAAAAGCGAGGTTCTAGGAGCCCAAGATTTACTACGAAGAGCCCGAGGAGCGCGCATAGAAAAAAATTGGAAGAAAGCGCAAAAAATCTATCTTAAAATCATAAAAAAGTTCCCCCAAGAACGGGCAGCCAGAATCGCGCTCATCGCCTTGGGAGACCTCGAAAGAGGCCCGCTATCACGTCCTAGAAAAGCCCTACATCACTATCGAGCGTATCAAAAAACGCGAGGCCCCTTGATAGTGGAAGCCTACTATGGAGAAATTATGGCGCTTAAAAAACTTGGACGTTCATCGGAAGAAAAAGAAAAAATCCTAAAATTTTTAACACGTTTTCCTTCGGCCCTTCAAAGACGACGTCTCAAGAAAAGACTCGGTGAACTTTAGTTCTTATCGCTGTTTTCGATGTTTTTTTTTCTGCCAAATAATATAAAACCACAAACTAAAATAAAAAAGAAAAGGGAACCAGGAAAGGAAGGAAGCGTCGAGCATCCACCGGCCAATACTAACGGTGCTCTATTTACTTTTCTAGGTTCGCTAATGTCTGTCAGATCATCGGATATATCTTTTCCCATATCGGATCCATCGATACCCCCCATATCTTGGTTTTCTAAAACGCAATCCACACCATCTCCAATGAAAGGAGTCTCACAAGTACATTGAAAACCATCTAAGAGATCTTCACAGCGAGCATTTTCATGACAGTTATCTGTGTTCAATTCACACTCATCAAGGTCGCACTGGCTGCCTCTTTTACACCCACGAAAGGTGAAGCTTCGGCTCGCTTGAACCTGCTCGTTGCTCGCCGTCATTTGGTAGGTGGAACCTGCGCTTAGCCCTGCGATTGCACCTTCGGGACACGACCATTTCCCAGCTTGCACCGTCGCCTCGCAACGTTGCATGTAACCGTCCTCTCCCACAACAACGATGATTAAGCCGCTGCCATCTGGCAGATTCGCGCTTCCGCTCGGCGTGGTTCGGTTTGAATCAATCTCTTCTTCGGGTGAGAGAATTTCTATCCCAAGGGTAATCGAGCTTTGAGGGGAGAGGGTTTGCGGAAGACCAAGGACGGGCATGCAGCCTCTAATAAGATTTAGCGATGCGAAACTAAAATCGACCTCGCCCGCGCTCTCGTTGGGTCTTGAAATCACCGACAGGACCGATTTATCAAACAAACCCGTCGCAACGTAAATTTTCCCGTCTGGACCAAGTTTGGTTTGCCCATGATAAAAACCCACCTCCTGGCGATTAATAAGCGTTTCCTTATTCAGCGTGAAATCGTATTGAAAAAGACTCGATGGCACCGGCGGAATCACGCCGCTTACCCCTAGGGTCACGTAATAAAGCTTGGAATCATCTGGAGAAAATGCGCCCCCATATTTTCGGCGCTCGGCATTGCTTGTGAGAAAGGTTTGCTTGGCGATGCCATTCTCCTGCTCAAATTCACCGGTGGCGGGATCAAAAGCCAAGGAAGAAATATCTCCTCCGGTCGAATCGCTTCCCGACATGACAAGTTTTTTTCCATCATTAGAGACGGCAAAAAGACCGAAAGGTCCCGATGAAATGTTGGTCGCTGTGGTGCGCACTTCAATGACTCCTTCTGATGTGATCGGCAAAACGAAAAGCTTTTTATCGCCAGCCACGATCACCCAGAAATCCAATCCGTTGGTGTGAGGAACGACGACCATACCTTCTCGGGCGCCGAGCTGAGCGTCGAGTTCGATGGAGATATTCTCACCAACGACGCTGATATTTTGTGGATCTGAAAGATCAAATTCTCGTATCCCTATTTTCGACGATTCTTCTTTTGTGTGAACGATGATATAGACATGGTTAGGATGTTCCGGGCGCGGAACAATGACGGCCGCGTGCATAACGGAGAGACTGCCTAAAAGGTCATCGACAACGACGACGCCCGCGCTATCCCAAGCCTTCCTCCCATCAGTATAGAGAAGAAGAGCACCGCTCGCAGGATCGGCAAATGAGGCACTACCCTCAACAGTATCTATCGCAGGATCCACACTCGCCAGAGGCTCCATATTTGGGCTGAAACGCAGGCGACAATTTTGCCCGAAATTCCAGGTCTGGCTATGTTTTGAACCCTGCCCAAATACAGCATTGGAATGGAGGAGGAAAAGAACACTCATGAACGAGAGTGCGAGTTTCCAATTGCGAAAGGAAGGATTTTTCATCGGTACCACCTTTTGGGACAAATCGTTTATGTATCAAACATAGGAGTGGGGCTGATTTCAAACAAGGATTCGATGGTGCAAAAAACGGGCAATTTCGAGAAGGCCTGACTAAAGAGTTTAGGATCTCACCAAGGAGGCTTTTTTGAGATCAATACCGGCGATCTGCGCGTATTTCTCTAGAGACTTTTTTTCCTTTCGACTCATTTTTTTAGGAACCACGATCACAAAATGCACAATGAGGTTGCCACGGTCCTTTCGGTTCACACGTTGAATTCCTTGATTGCGAATAACCTTCTGGTCGCCGTGTTGCGTACCCGATGGCACCTTCACTTCCACAGGTTCCCCTAAGGTCGGAATTTCAAGTTTTACACCTAAAGCTGCATGAACGTAGGAAAGTTGGGCAATAAAATGAATGTCAGCACCGTCTCTCTGAAATATTTCGCTCTCCTGAACGCGAATAAAAACATAAAGATCGCCGCGGCCGCCGCCTTTTTCGCCGGCCTCACCTTCGTCTCTTAAGCGTAAACGCATTCCGTCATCGACGCCAGCGGGAATGGTCACATCAACTTCTCGAATTTCTCGGATCAATCCTGAACCACGGCAATCTTTGCAAGGGTCAGAAATCGTCTTTCCTTGTCCCTTGCACTGGGGGCAGGTCGAACTAAGGGTAAAGAATCCCTGTGCGTGTTGAACTTGGCCTCGACCGCCGCAGCCCGCACAGGTTACAGGGGTAGAGCCCTCAGCGGCGCCCGATCCCTCACATGTTTCGCAGGGATTATGACGGGGGATTTCGATGGTTTTTTTGGTTCCGAAGACGGCCTCTTCGAAGGTTAAACTCATGTCGTATCGCAGATCTGCGCCCGGTTTCGGTCCACTTCTTCGGCGGCCTCCGCCAAAACCAAAAAGGTCGCCGAAAATATCGCCGAACTGACTAAAGACGTCTTCGGCAGAATGGAAACCACCGCCCCCACCGTGATTGAGACCCTCGTGCCCAAATCGATCGTATACATTTCTTTTTTCTTTATCGGAGAGCACTTCGTAGGCTTCGGCTGCTTCTTTAAATTTTTCTTCTGCTTGTGCATCATCTGGGTTTCGATCGGGATGGTATTGCATCGCCAATTTTCGATAAGCTTTTTTCAGGGTTCTATCGTCAGCGTCTTTTTCAACGCCTAAAATTTCGTAAAAATCACGGGCCATTCTTTTATCCTATTCATACTGAGACGAATCGCGGCTAATCTAGCGACCAAACCTAATGAATCAAGAGGCGATTTAAACAATCCAAAAGTAATACCCCTCGATTGATCACTCTCTTTTTTTGAAAATTGCAGAGGTTCGCGACGGATTGTCGGCAAGGCCAACATGCCAGGCCCGAAAAACCGCCAAAAGTTCTTGGAAATCCGGACGCGAATGCTCTTTGTGATCTCTGTCAAAACGACACAAATGAATGCATTCGCGAATGTAGAGTGTGAACAAGTAAGTGGGGGGGTACCTTCGCATGCGGTTTAAAAAGCGATGGCACGGTATCGTGTTGGAACATGTTTGGATCCATTTCCAGCCCAACGTTTAACGATTTTACCCAAATCAGCGCCGGCGGAAATCTCGCTTGTGGGTGACGAGGTTCCGATGTCTATTGTTGGGACCAATCTGGAAACGTAATTTTGGAACAGGGCGACATCACCCAGGTTAGTGTCGGTCCGTCCCATTTTTGTGTTTTGAAAAATAGACAAGCGAAGTGTTTCAATAACGCGGGCAACCCAATCCGGCTCCACCTTCGAAGTCCGACGTTATGAAAGCAGCACCGGCGTTAAAAAGGTCTTGGACCGCAATGACGTCCACCACACCATCGCGGTCATCTGATGCGCTTGCTCCCAATTCTGTATAAAGTTCGCCGATATGAAGGGTCATTTTCGCGTCGCCATTGAGGGTTATCACAGGAGGCGTTTCATCGAGTATTTGCGAACCTACAAAAATCTCTCTCTGAAGCGGGTCGGCTTTATTTTCTGCTTCATCAGAGACATTATATTCAACAAAATAGGTTCCGCTTTTTTCAGTATTCACGCTCATTTTAATCACGATTTTTTCGCTAATATCGCCGTCAACATCGTCGACCGCGCTGGCCCCGAACTCGGTATAGGATCAAACCGGTGCTTACCCTCGTCGGGGAAGCGCGTGGAACTCAATATTGGCGACACTCATCCACATTCAGGCCAACTGCTGCAATCGGCGCTTTGGGCGGAAATATAGATCAGAAAATGCCCATACCTCCTGAAATGCCAACCTTGTGTTTCGAAGCCGATGCTCAAGAGTGTTGTTAAAATAGACAGAAAAACGGGATGGTTATTTTCCTCCCGCTTAGTCAACGAATCTAAGGGGCTTCTTTTCTCAAGCGGGCAAGGTGTTCGCGTACACCTGCAAAGCTTTTACGATGGTAAACACAGGGACCAAATTCGATGATGGCCTCGCGATGTTTTTTGGTGCCATAGCCCTTATGGGAGGCAAAACCATACTCGGGCCATTCGCTATCCATTTCAAGAAGGAGTGCGTCGCGATCGGTTTTCGCGAGAATCGACGCCGCAGCAACCGAACGGGATCTACTATCGCCTTTTACTATTGTTTGCTGATTGTAGGTGACATCGATTTTTTTGTTTCCGTCCACAAAAACGCAATCGGGTTCTAGACCGATTTGCTCCACCACCTCTTCAACCGCGCGTTTCATCGCCAACAAACTTGCTTGGAGAATATTAATATCGTCGATTTCATCTTCATCGGATACGGCGACAGCAAAGCCCATCGCCTTGCTTTTGATGTCCTCATAGGATTCCAGACGGACTTTTTCTTTGAGCTTTTTTGAGTCGTTTAATTTCCCTACCCAGGGCTCGTCCATTTTATCAAGAAAGAGGGCAACCGCGGCCGCGTAAACGGGACCCGCCAGCGGGCCGCGACCGGCTTCGTCCACGCCGATCACAAAAGTGTATCCTTGCTCAATACACCAGGCCTCGATCTCGCCTAATTCTAAAAGTTCTTCATCAGGAAATAGTTCTTCTTGCTTCATTAATTCACCTTAAGAAAATGCAATGGAGAGGTCGTTATAAATGCGATAGCCCTCGTCTGTTGTTTCGATGAGGGAGGCAAGACCTTGTCGCCTTAGTGTTCCAATAGCGGCATAGACACGTTTGTGCGCCGATTCATAATCAATTTTCACCCCTGGCCAACCCGCTTCAAAAAGCGCATCGAGGTCAAAGGCTTCATCAGGATTCTCGAAATGTTTTTCGACCAAAAAGGCGAGTAGTTTTTTCGCGGGACCACGTCGACTGAGGTCAATTTTAGTGCCTTCAATTTCAACTTTTCCACCATCTTTTCGCACCAAGATAATCGATTTTGATTGTCGTTCCCCTTTCTTAAACTGGCGTAGCAAACGTGTAAAAAGCCACCCTCTAACTTCTTGAACATCCATTCTAAAATTATCCAAGGATTGGGAAACAAGAAGGGGAAGTTTCTGCGCCCCACCCTGCCGCTCGGGAATAACAGGAAGCGTAAAATCCATTTCTTCAGCCAAGACTTTCATCGCTTCGTCCCAAATTGGATAGAGATTCCATTCCCAATTATTGATATGTGTTTTTACTTTATCGTGTTCCTCATTTTCTAAAAGAAGCAAAGAAAGATAAACAAGACTACCAATAGAGGGACCTTTGGGGTCATCAAGAATGGACTCGTATAACGCTTTTGCCTCTTCAAAATCACCGCGAAGATGGGCAATATTTGCTTTTGAGATAGTGATACTTGCCAAGGATTCAGATTCGTATTGGGAAAGAACGAATTCGGAGTCTTCAAGAATGTCCGTGGCAAGATCAATCTTATCAAACTCGATCAAGACGCCAGCGCGATTGGCTGAAAAAATCGCTGCCTCTTTTGATAGACCTGCACGAAGGAGCGATTTTTCAACTTCGGCGTAGGCATCAATGGCACGCGTTAGGTCCCCATTATAATGGGCGATGAGTCCGATATTTCCAGCGATCGTATCGCGAATCGCCGACCCTTCTTCTAGCAAAGCAAAGGCGCGCTCATAGGCTCGCAACGCATCTTTAAAGCGCCCGGCTTTGGTGAGGATAGCGCCTTCGGCGTTGAGAACTTTGGCGATCGTGAGATCGTCTTTGGTCGCAATCGCAAATTTCCTCGCCTTCTTCAACAGAGTCTCGTCTTGGGTTCGCGTTCCTTGGGCCGCAAAGGCTAACGCTAGGAGTTCAAATTCGCGTGGACGTTTGGGTGAGGGCGTATGCTCCACAAGCGCCTCGAAGACGGTATCGGTACCTGGGCTTCGGGAATTCATTGCGAAGAGAAAAGCTGGAAATTGATTCTCTAAACCTGGACTCTCGTCGATTAGATTTTCGGCCAAGAAGAGATTTCCGCGTTTTAGATAGAAGGCCGCCAAACGTGCGCGGACTTGTGGAGAACAGCCTTCTTGATTTGGTTTTTCAAGAATTCTTTCCCGCAATGATTGTGGACCTCTCCATTCCAAAAACGCATCAAGAACGAGGGTAAGACTTTCTAAATCTTCGCCTTCGCTCGTCTCAAAGGCCGCCAGAAAGTTCTCAAAATCGTCGCGAAGAAGCGCGTCTAATTGTTTTCGCGAACGTGGAAAGGAAGCGCATAAGAGCGCCGCTTCCTTGGCCCAATATTGAGAGAAGGCTGTAGAATCCGCACGTTTTTTTTCTAACATGTAGATACGAACTGATTCGTAGAGAGAAAATCGACTCAGAAGAGGATCGCTTTTAGAGCGCTCTCGTTTTAGTAAACTCTTCTCCAATAAACGCCCAAGAATAATCGCGATATTTTCTTGCTCGGAAATCGCTTCCAAGGCAACCAAAGAAAAGGACACTCTAAAGAGGGAGATCGTTTCTAGTGCCAATCGCTCTTCTTCATTTAGTAAACTCCACGACCAATCAATGGCACCCACAACCGTCGCTTGGCGTTCGGAACGACTAGGGTCCCGCGTTCTCACCTTCGTTAAATGCTTCTCTAAATCGTTGCTTAAATCGCGTAGGGAAAAAAGGTCCACGCGGGATGAAACAAGCTCGATCAACAAGGGAAGACAATCCAAGGCAACCACGATTTCCAGAATCAAAGGTCGGGCATCCTCTCGATTTTGGATGCTCTTTCCTCGAAAATCAGGATCTATTTTTTCGGCTCTATCAATGAAAAGTTCAACCGCATGTTCCACGTCAAGACCGTCAAGGCTAAACACGTGTTCGCCCTCGATATCGAGTCCCTCTCTGGTCGTAATAATGAACACCGTTTGCGGCGAGGCGCGACACCAGCGCTGTAGGGCAAGACGCACGAAGTCAAGAAGTTGTTCGGCATTATCAACGACGACAACGGGCGTTAGTTGGCTAAAAAAGAATCGGCCGATTTGATCAAATCCTTGGTTGAGTTCCTCTTCTTTTGCGAGAAGATTATGGTTTAGATTGATATCTAGGGTATCTGCGATGGTGCCTATCGCGATGTCTTTGTCGAAGGATTCTGAAAGGTCTAAAAAAAGAGCGCCTTGAATATCTTCAATAAGCGCTCTAGAAATTCGTGTTTTGCCAGCGCCAAAAGGACCGACAATGCTGATAACGTGCTCCTCCTCTAGACATTTAACTAAGGAATGAAGCTCTTTTTCCCTTCCAAAAAATGCGCCAAATTGCGCCACGATATCTCACACTTATTTGAGAACATAGAGACCATCTTTGGTCGCCCAGTAAATACTGTCGCCTTTCACTAAGATCGACAATACAGGCGCATCGGCTTTTGCGATACTACTAAGTTTTCCATCGTAGGTGCGGATAACTTCGCCTTCATTCCATGCCACACGTACATCATTTGCGTCCCAGTTTTGCGGCGAGAATCCTTCGGTAAGTTTTTCTGGAACGCAGGGCTCAATGCAATCTACCGCGAGTTTGCCGAGTCCAGTATCGGTCTTGAGGTAAAGGAATCTATCGGTCGTTCTGATGTCTCGAACTTTTCCGGTAGTCGTAAGT
>JALSKP010000556.1 GCA_026988815.1 Myxococcales bacterium
TTTATTGGAACGCCTCGACGCTGAATCTGATTGCCCTGTGCCGGCAGATGCAGCATGAAGGGATAAAAGTCTTTTTCACCATCGATGCCGGGCCTCATGTGAAGCTGTTCTACGAAAGCGCCTATGAGGAAAAGATCCTAATCCACTTGGCCGAATCCAAGGACTTGGTTTCGACGATTAAAACGCGCATGGGCGGTGGCGTCAAAAGGCTTAACCCTTGAAAGGGGAGCGGCCTAGAAAGGCAACCCACACGGAAGTTCTGGGAAACTCGGCACGTGCCTGCGGATCGGTCTTCATTAGTGGGGAGTATCTTATTCTCGAGGGTGAGGCGGCCTTGTTAAGCGCGGTGAATCGCTACGCTTTTGCAGAAAAGACCGAGGGTCGAGGCTACCGTGTGGAGGGAATCGATGGCACACAACTCGACCTGCCAAAGGCGGTGTGTGAGATCTTGGGTTTATCGGCTGATGTTCTTGAGGGTATTCGAAGTTCGGTCGTTGGACTCGGCTCAAAGGATCGCCAAAAGTATGGGTTGAGCTCATCGGCGGCATCCTGTGTTGCCCTAACTCGTCTTCTTGGCCCCGCGATGGGCGATACAGAGTTGGCAATTGCCGCGGGAAAAGCACACCGTATTTTTCAAAAAGGAAAGGGGAGCAACGCCGATATTCAGATGGCGGTTTTGGAGGGATCGGCGGTCCTCTATCAACAGCGCGAAAAAGCGGCCGCTCTCGGCCGACGCATACCCTTTCCCTCCGACCTGCGGTGTGCGCTCGTGTGGATGGCCTCGCCAGCTAAAACGGTCTCTTTTATTCATCGTTTCAAAAAAGCGCAGGCTGACCTTGGTGCCGAACTGAGGCTTTTGACTGAGAATAATAAGAAGGTAATTGAGGCCTTCGAGACGGCGAACCTTTCAGATTTTTTGGGCTATTTGGAGCTACAAGACGAGAGGTTGAAGGATTTAGGGGAGAAAATAGGCGCTCCGATTCACGTCCCTGCGCATAGCGCTTTGAAAAAAGCGTGTTCTGCATCGCGAATTGAAGGCGAGTTTGTGGCGAAGGTGTCCGGGTCGGGCGGGGGGGATATAAGTCTGGTTTTTGGGCATCGCGATGCGGATTGGGATTCTCTTTTTTCGCGTTTACCTGTTGAGGTGCATCTGCTTGAGATCGAGGTTGATGCGAGATCGGAGTGATCAGGGCAAATATTGTCAAACTCCACCGAAATAGATCTTCAAATAGGCAAAGAATCTTCGAAAGCCTTGACATTTCGCCGCTTCATCCTTATCGTGCGCCGCCTTAACAGGGAATTTTACCTGCAATCGGAGTGTGATAAAAATGACCGTAGTCTATAGAAACGAAGGGTTGCTCTTTCAGGACAAAGCATTTGGCGCGATTAATGAATCGGCTGAGTGGAAAGAAGCCAAATCAGAACAAGTTCGAATCCAGCTCGAAGAGCTTCTTGAGAAAAGAGAAGAAGAGTTAGTGGATGAGCTAGATATTCCAGGAACCAAGTTCCATTGGATTAGTCCAGTATTACGAGCAATGGGGATCACTTTTAGTGTTGCTGAACATACCCCCGATGAAGCAGCTCGACCTGATTTCACACTTTTCCTAGAATCCAATGATTTTGTGAGCGCAGTACCTTTGAGAGGCGATCGCGGATTTTTCGTAAACGTGATGGCTGTTGTAAGCTGCTACGCTTGGGGAACCGATCTTGCCGCTCTTGATGAAGCCGGTGGAGAAGAAAGTCCAGCACTCGAAATTGATAAGATGATTCGAGCAACTGGCGTGAGTTGGGGAATTGTAACTAACGGAAAGATGTGGCGGCTTTATCACCGTGAAACGTCGGGTCTGTTTACAACATTCTACGAGGTTGATCTTCTTTCAACCCTTCAGAACCCAACTATCGATGATTTTAAATATTTCTGGACTATCTTTAGCCCAGAAGGCCTTGGCGGACTTAACGGAGCAGATCCGATCGTTCGACGTATGCTCAAC
>JALSKP010000557.1 GCA_026988815.1 Myxococcales bacterium
ACTTCCGTGAAGGGGCGATTTTCTTTTACAATATAGGAAATAAGCTTGATCGGACCATTACGTAAACCGATAGAGGTACCGTCTCTGGACGCGAGAAATATGGCCAATTCTTCGGGCGTATCGTCGGGGAGTTTGGTCCACCATGCACGTAGCGGAAAGGTGCTAGGATCCAATCCGTTGCGCGGGAATTCCACACCTTTGGTATGTAAAATATCGCTCCAACCGCGTTCTAAGAAGGTGTAAAATGCATCTTCTTCCATAATGGTATTATAGAGGCTATCGGTCATGCCCTCGGCATCGACCGTTTCGATCTCTTCGGCCGTTGGCAATCTGCCCGCCAATAAAAGCGTTGCTCTTCGCAATTGCCGGTAGGCACTGATAGGGTGAATATCTTTTAAATAGGGCGTTTGAAATTCTACATCACCACAATCGGTTGGCGTGTCGACCCGAGCAATAAAGTCTTCTAAAATTTTCGCGGCTTCGGAGTCCGCGTTAAAGATCTTTCCGCCTTCGTGGGAGACAATATTTAAGGGTTTGAGAATTAAATCTGCACGATTGTCAAAATCAGGATTTTTTCGTTTGGCGGAGGCTTTTGAAACAGCCAAATTTCGTTCGAGATAGTCAGCATAGCCTCCAGAAAAATTAAGGACGAAGGTCGATTGTCCGGCGACACCCGTTGCGGAATGACAACCACTACAATTTTCGGTCATCATTGGATTTACACTACGGCTGAAAAAAAGATCGTCGGGTAAACACTCTTCACTTGTGGACCCGTCGGTGTTTGCGACCATATCGCTCGCATCGACGTCAGGTTTGAAGTGTGGAGTGTCTGCTTGATCCTCAGCTGTGGGGGATTGCTCGATCGTTCCCGAGAGACATCCTGAAAAAGACAGAAAAAAACACAGAGAAGTAGCGTATTTCATAAACAGATCCCATGGCAGTTTGATGGATCAAATAGCGGTACCATCAGGAAAAGAAATTAATATCGATATCTTTTTCGTCAACGAGTTTGAAATTCACCGCTTCAGGAGCGTCGTCAATTCCGGTGAGCTTACGAAGGTTCTTGTGAATGTGTTGGGGGCGAATACGGAAAATCGTATCTTCAACGGGGCTCATTGTATCGATATCAAAGCCTTTGGCTTTATGTGTTTCATCGGTGGCACCGATCACGCGATTGCCGCGAATTCCAGGTCCCATGAACATTGCGCTACCGACAGCCCAGTGGTCTTTACCGTTACCGTCGTTAAGTTTGGGTGTTCTTGAAAACTCAGAACTCATCATGAGAACAATGCGATCGCGAATACCCATTGTTTCGGCTTGAGACAATAAATAGTCGACCCCGTCGAGGTATTCGGTGAGACGTCGGTTTTGTTTGGTCTCGTGATCGCTGTGGGTATCAAAGCCACCTTGAGAAATATTGGCGCTTATACAGATTCCAGCTTTGCAAGCGGCTAGGGTTACAGCGACTTGTTTCTTAAGACCTGTCAAACTGTTGAGGTCTTCGGGCAAATGGGCTTTGAGCTCTCTGAGTTTGGCTGCAGATAATTGCGCGCTGTACATCGATCCCATCGCTTGTTTGATTTTGGGTAATTTTTTTGCGGCTAGGCGCGATGCTTGTCGTTCTAATAACGCCGCTTGGACTGCGTCTTCGGAGAACGCAGATCTAAATCGAAGGGTTTCGTTTGCGCGGTAAAACTTGGGATTGATTAACTTGTCCAAAGCTTGCGTTCCACGCAATCTCGAAATTGGCAGTAAATCACCGGTGGCACTATAGGAACCGTAACTTAAATAACCCAAAGGAAGCGCGCGACCCTCGGCTTTCTTGGCTGCATAAAAAGCAGCGAAGGTGGGGTGCATTTTGCTCGTGAGGTGACCGGTCCACGTGTAGCGTTCGCATGCACGGTGACCGGCTTGGATCATGTCAATGCCGTTAATCGCCAAAATGTCGGAGCCGTATTTGTTGAAAAACATCTCGTTATTATTTAGT
>JALSKP010000558.1 GCA_026988815.1 Myxococcales bacterium
GGAACGAAATTTCCTTTTTTGAGGATCCCGATAGGGGTTGGGTGGTGCGTCGATTTGGGAAGCAATTGCGACGGTGTGTTTGTGGATATGAGTGGAAGTAATATGATCTTCGGTCCCTTTGTTCGACCACAGAGATGAAACTCGGGGAAAGAAAAGAGCCCCAAAAAACCTTTTGGGCGCTACGTTTTGGTTTATGGATGGTCGTCATGATTATCGGCGCTTTCGTTTACTTTCATTATAATCCCATTCTCATCGAAAATGAGCCGATCGCATTCAAGCCCTATAGAATTTCAAGATCTTTAAAAAGCGATATCGCGATCGTTGTTGATTATGATGCAATCGAAAATTCGGGCGACAGTTTTGATACCATCGATTGGTCAGCGGTTTGGATTGACACCTTCGAACAAGAAATTGGGCCGCTTACCATCGCCACGCCGCAGACCCTGACCCAAGCGATTCTCCAACGCTCAAGGGTTTTAGTCCTCACCTCTAGCGTTGCCAATTCCGTTCCCGATCCCATTATTAGTAAAATTAGAGAACGTGTTCGAGAGGGGATGATTGTTGTTCTAGAACGGCCAGCAGGAAAACTTCGTGAAACCTTTTCGGCCGACGGAAAGGGAGAGCTGCGAAAATCTACAGCGATTTCCTTTGGTCCTACTTTTGGACCCGACGATCAGAACCTAAAAAAAATTCCGCTCTTTGGGTCCTATGTCGCCTCCATAGGGTCACGACCTGACTCGCAAACCTTCCTCGCGTTTAATGGCGCACCGACCATTTACTCGACGCCCATTGGCGATGGCTTCGCGCTCACTGTTGAGTTCGAGTTCGGAAAGCAAATCCTTGCCCTTCAACAAGGTAAACCTGCAGACGATTTTCAACTAAAAAAAACGGACGACTTGCGTTCTTTTTATAAAACCCAAGACCTCGTCGCAGCTCCTGAGTTGATTGCCTCCACGCTTCCTTTAGCCGATCTATTAGAACGTACGCTGGTGTGGAAAGCCATTGGTAGTCTCACACCGATCGCCGCGATTTGGCCTTTCCCGCAAGATGCTGACGGCGTGTTATTATTTGTTCACGACGACAAAAGCTTAGGTCAACAGGCGTTTTGGATGAATGAAATGGAAGAGAAAGAAGACGCGAAAGCCACCTTTTTGTTTTCCTATAATGCGTTGGGAAAAGATTTTTCGAGAGAGGATA
The DNA here is from genome assembly GCA_026988815.1 of Myxococcales bacterium. Lineage (GTDB taxonomy): Bacteria > Myxococcota_A > Bradymonadia > Bradymonadales > Bradymonadaceae > CALJNB01. Next base: position 1,198 of record JALSKP010000558.1, read on the forward strand.
ACGAGATCGGATTCCTTTGGGACATTTCTAACGATTCGCCGGATCACTTAGAAAAAATGGGTATTTTAGGTTGGGAACCTCTTGCTCGACCGATGGGTATCTTTGCACAGCATAAATCCTTTTTGAAAAGCGCATCGACGAAACGCATCACAACGTCTGCGATTTCAGACGCTCGTTGGATGGCGTTCTGGGATGAACCTTTTCGTCAACTCACGCAAATAAAAGTAAGAATAGATACTTCTTATGAAGTGGAAAATAGTTCGGGCTACCATTTTGGAACAGGATTTCCCTTTTTGACGATGTCGCAAAATGGCATTCCAACAGGAATGCGAGAACAGGCAATTGTGTTTCCATACGGCGCAACCCGCGGCCAAAATCTGGAAGTCCTTCTCGAAAATAGCCAAACCAATTTACATCAGCCCATTTCTACACGTATTCCTGCCAACGCGTTTACATCAGATTTAGATCCCGAAAAGTTTCAGGCCTGGATAAAAATTTTTGAAAATGCCAGAAAGTACAATCACACAATGATGAGCATCGGATCCTACGATCGTTTTCTTCGCGCACGACGTGTGGCCGAAATGCGCTCCCGTTTTGAAGAAAAAGTCCCTCTTCCCGAGCTTCCCAAAGCTCCTAAAGATGAAAAGGAGAAGAAGGTCGTTGAGCAGGTTTCGCGGTTCCGTGTCACGATTAATGCTAAGCGCACAGATCACGCCATAGTCGTTCCGGAAATATTCGGAGACAAACGCATCATTGCCGTTCGAGAAAAATCCACATTTGTTGATGGCCGAGAAGTCGCAAGAGTCCTAAAATCGCAAGAGGTTCAGATGATGGGAAACCTCCTTCGAAAGATTCCCGTCCCTCGCGGGTTTTCGACAGTTGACGTTTTCTACCAATAGATGAACAGTATAGGTCTCCCAAGAAACCATTCGGAGTGTTTGATGAACATCACAAGAATCCTTTTTTTCCTTTGCGCACTAACGTTGTTTTCGTGTTCAAAAACGAAAGTCCCCGACGCCAAAGTGGGAACCCAAAAACATAATGAGCCGATGCAAATCGTGTTATTCAATTACGAATTCTATCCTACAGAGTTACAGATTCCCGTTGGTAAGGAAGTTGAGTTCACCAACAAAGAAGCGGTTAAGCATTGTCTTAGAATCGAAAGCCTGGATGTGTCGGAGGATATGGAACCCGAAGCGGTCTTTAGTTATACCTTCGAAAAAGCAGGGAGCTACGTGCTCACGAGCAGTTGTGACCCCGCAAAAATGAAAGCGACAATCGTCGTAAAGTAAAGACGCCATATTTATTTCTAGATTACTCCTCTTGGTGATATAATATTGTGATCAAGTAAGTTAGTCACCATTGATGAACCAAAGCAATTTCGATTTTTTACATGACATACCAACACCCGCAAAATACACTACCGAAATCTTTGATAAACTCGCATACGTCTATCGTTATCGCGGTAGCCGAAAATTGGATCATCGATCATGAACCGTCGATATAACATGAAACCCTAACTCTAAAAAAATGGTGCCTTTTTTCATTCGAGAAACGGCCAGAAAACATCAGCATACGATCGCTCAATTATCGATATGGAGAAAGAAATAACCTCGAAACTGTCGCGTTAGCGGCTTGCAAAAATGAAGACTTGAGATATAGACACTTTAACTCTTGGTAGGGTGAATGATGGAGTATTGGATCGTTTTTTTTCTCAGTGTTATCGTGTTTAATATTTCTCCTGGGCCGGATGTTCTCTACATCCTCTCCAAAACAATTGCCCATGGTAAAAAAATCGGGTTCGCATCGTCCCTGGGGGTTTGTGTTGGTGCGTTTGTTCATGTCTTTGCTGCGGCATTAGGGCTATCGGCGATTCTAATGACCTCACCCGTGGCGTTCAAAATCGTTCAATATCTAGGTGTGGTTTACCTTCTTTTTCTTGCGTATAAATCCTTCAAAAATTCAAGTTTGGATTTGGCAGAGACGGAGGGCGAAAAAAGCGATTGCTCGTTTTGGGGAGCCTTCCGGCAGGGCGTTTTAATCGATATTTTGAATCCAAAAGTAGCCATTTTTTTTATAGCTTTCCTTCCTCAATTTATTAGGGAAGGTCATGGGTCTACGTCTTTTCAGTTTACCTATCTAGGGCTCATTATTATTCTCGTTTCACTGATTGTAGAATTTTTCTACATTATGCTCGCGGCTACTTTAGCCAAAAAGATAAAGGAAAGCCCTACCTTTAAACAACGCGCAGATAAGTGTATTGGTGGTGTGTTTATCGCGCTTGGAATAAAGCTAGCGTTGGCATCTTAATCGGATTTTTCTTATTACAAGTGTTCTCGTGTTATTTTCTAAACAGTAAGGGATTTTACTTTACCTAAAGTCGTATGAATGTTTACAATGTTTTATCCTTTGACCGGTAAATTCTAGGACAGTTTTGATAGCATTATTTTTTCAAGTCGTAGAGATCGCCTTCAATTCAAATTGTAAATGTTGGCAGGGATCGAAGTCCGTATTGATCCAATAGGTTGAGTGCCAGTCAAGAATAACCATCCAATTCTCATTATTAGAACGATCCAGCGGCTTCCAGTCTTCTGGGATTAGCGTAGAAAACGCATACCAGAGATCATCGCCTTCGACTTCACGTTTTACATTTTATAGAAATTCCAAATCACATCCTTCACCGCCGGTATCAAGAAACTCATCACCGTCGTGAACGACGGTCCTGGCCGAATATTGTCCTTGGCGAACAAGATTAGGATCCTTATTTTTATCAACTCTTTGGCGTAAACGTACCGTTGCAAACGCGGAGCGCGTAGCCTGCCCTTGGGGTATTCAATCGCATTTGTGCTTCGAATATGTTTCCAGTGTGCTGCCGGAAAATCAAAAAAGGTTAATAAGCGGTCTACGTCTTTAGTAAGGTTGTTCACTGCTTTGGGATATTTGTCCTCATACATTTCTTTGAAGTTGAAAAACATTGTTCTTTGAATGGAAAACCTTTAATAGAAAGGGGCCTAATGAAGAGTTTTTATGCGATATTTCCCTTTATTCCTACTTCTTTTCTCTTTCTCATGTTCGTCAAATAGGTCCACGCTAGGGTCAGACCTCGGTCAAGAAAAAGATGCCTCGATTCGAATTAGACCTATCGATATGGGCGGCGATGAAGGGAAAAAAGAGGAGCGCGATACGAGGCAAGATATACAGAACGATGTAGGCGAAGTTTGTCTTGCCCGACATTCCAACCCGACACCTGAGGGGCATCCTTCGGATGGGTGGGTGTGGCAAAAGCTAGGACGCGTATTTGAAAAAGATCCGCAACCTGCAAAAGCCACCCAGGGCGATTTTTCCCCCTCGGTTGTTAAAGTGGATGAAGGATATCGCCTTTACTTTGCGCGGCGGCGGGACGAGGGTTGGTCTATTTTTACGAGTAAGAGTAGCGATGGAAGACAGTGGCAGACGCCCGAAGCTGTTAAGGGTATAGAAGGGCATAATGTTTTGTCGGCCCACTATCAAAATGGGGAGGTGCGTCTTTGGTTTGGATCTGGATCTTTTGCAACCGCGCTGAGTAACGACGGGGTGAATTTCACAGATCAAGTTTCTCGTGTTTTATCTCCTTCAGACGTGGGTGATTTTGGGAAATTATCTCTTTTGGATCCCAAAGTTTGGGTCGAAGCGGGCGTGTATAAAATGTGGTTTGGAGGGTTTGATGGACAGACCTTCAGGATCGCAAAGGCGACCTCGGCCAATGGCGTGATTTGGAATGCGGACAAGGCCTTTCTTCTTGAACGCACAGGAGGGAATAACTTCGATAGCACTTCCGTAGCTTCTCCACATGTGAGAAAATATGGCGACACCTATTACATGTGGTACGGCGGTTATGATACCTCAAAGACCGATCCTGGTCCTTGGCGAATTGGCTTGGCAACCTCCCAAGATGGTACGAATTGGGTAAGGAAAGGGGTGACTATTCCGCTCTCCGAAAATGGAGATGATATGTGGTCCACGCGCGATGCGGCCGTTTTTAAAACCGAGGCAGGAACCCTTTCCATGATTTACGTTGGTATGTCCGATGATTCTCACTATCGACTGTTGAGCGCGACGACGGAGTCCTGTTTTTGATTTTATTTGGGGCAATTTAATCGTTTTCGTTTTGCCTTTATTTTACGGCGGATCGACGCTGAAACATATGCATGGTCATGATTGGGCGTTCAAGGCAGATCTTTTGGATGTTTGGTTTCAAAAAACTTCGCAACTAGGATGCCGTTCAAGACTTGGGCTAGGTCTGGAATCACCGAATTTAGGCGTCGACATGGATCAACAATCTCAATTAAGTGCAAATGACTTCCAGTTTGGAGTGGCGCTGATAGAGAATGAGGTTTTAAAACGCAGAATTAATTAACGAAATTGCATTGATGAAACCAGAGAGTACCTTGAGCGAACACTTAGTCGATCGAAAGATCCTTAGCCGATATGATGTGATTCCTGAATAAGGAATATAGTAAGGGTCGTAGCACAAGCGCTAAGGATCGCAATCGCGGAACCTTGCAGAGTGCAACGTGGACGACCATCAAACGATCACGCAAACCCATAAAATGGTTTATCGTCGTCTTAGGCCATGATTTTACGTGGGCCGAAGGTCTTTGTGAAAAGGAAGAAGCCTATGCCTTGGTTGTTAATTTTCGGGATAAAGAAAATGAAAAGGCAAAACTTTTAAACCAAGTCAAAACACTTTTGCGAGATAAAGCGAAAGCAAGATCGAAGGAACAATCACGCGTTTAACTTTTTTTTTCCTCGGATTATTTCTCTTTTGATTCTTCGTAAAGAACCGTAACATGTTTTACTAATGTGAATTTAAGGTTTAAAAATCGCTGAGCGAAGGTAGGGACATCAACGCTTTCATCGCGTCCTCGGGTGACATCATTCCTAGCACCAAGGCTTGAGCGGCGTTTAAAATACTGGACTCAAGACCAACATCATCGGAGGCGCGTTTTAGGGTCGACACCAGCTCTTTGAAATCGTCGTGATGGGCTCTGCTCGCTGAGATCGTTTTCTTTTTCTTTTTCGTCATCTCACGTCCAAGTTGAAAATCAGCGCTCCCCTTACCAGCTAAGGAAAGATGCAAGTTGGCCAGTCCGGAGAGACCAAAGGGCGTTCGCATATCGCCTTTTAAGGACGCAATAAGGCGCGAGGCTTCGGCTAGGCCACGCGCAAATAAAATCGATTGAACCGGGTCGCCCAGATCGTAGGCAATGCCCACGCAAAAAGAAATTACACGTGAATAGATGGCCGCGATTTCGGCACCGGCCATATCCGAGGATTGGTACACACGAAAATTAGGGGCTGCTAAACATTGTGACACAACCTCTTGGATTTCGTTGAGATCTGTGGCGCATAGGGCAGAACAGGGACGTTTCTTTTTCACGTCTTCAAGGCGCATCGGACCTGTTAGAAAACCAAAACGCTGGGTCGATAACTCTTCTTCTAAAATGGTTGAGATGGCCTTATGGGTATCTTTTTCCAAGGTATGAATCGTGTGTACGATCGCATGCCGACCGCCAACATGAGGGGCCAAAATATCACAACAACGTCGGATATCATTGGCTGGAATCGAGAGGAAAATGAGAAAGCTATCTTTTAACTTTTTGGCGTTCGTTAGACCTTTGGCCGACACATCGCACTTCAGAAAATCGATCTTATTTTGGGTGAGCAGATAACGAACCACATCGAGTCTTGGGCCGCTACCAATCGTTGCAATTTTCATTTCTCCTCCACCACATTTCCAAGTTTAAAAGATCGAACCCGGTTGCCGTAAAAATACAAAAGATCGAGGCGGTTCACAAAAAGACCCGTCCCTTGAGGATCAAGAATCTTTGGAAGGTGAAACGACATGAGGCTTTCGATGCCATCATCAAGGGTTTTATTTAACGACGAAGACAATGCCGATAAACGTACTTTATCACCGGCCGCCAAACGACGTAACTTTTCGAGGGCGTGCGTGAGAACGGGCGTAAGTTCGGCGAAAGAAATTCTCTCGTTGGTGGCAAAACGCAAAAGCTCATAAACATCGACTTTGGGATAACGGGCAGCCAAGGTTTCAAAAATTGAAAAGGCAACGATCGAGCTTGCTTGAAGAACGGTGTTGGTCTTAAAGGCTTCTGAAATTTGTGAACCTGTATAGCGCGTGTAACGTCGGTCCCGTTGCGCGTCTTCCACGAATTCGCCACTCTGGATGGATTGCACATATGTTTTGGGATCCAGGCGCCTGCCATGAGAGTCGTAAGATTCACCATCGGCCTCAACCTTATTTCCAAAGGGATCCATCGGTTGTCCAAAACGGATAACCGTGGTTGATTTCATCCCAACAGTATTGAGAACAAACTTTGCGACCATGGAGAGTTGATCGAATTGATCGTTTTCCAGGAAGTAGCGCGATTGGCCCTCTCGTTTCAAATGTTCTCGGATGAGTGACTCGGCTTCCAAAACGAGATTGTAGTTAATCGTGGCTGGGACAATGTAAACTCGCTTATCATCTCCGCCTTGGAGGTTTCGTGTATAGGCCGAAACCGAGGTTCCGAGTAAGCCCAGTTTTAATTTGGATTCAATGATGTTTGATCGACAGCGCGTTCCGCCAGGGAAAAACAAACTATGAAAGCCCCACTCGCTTAAGACTTGAGAATAATTTTTTAAGACGTCTTTATACAATTGATGACGCAGACGTCGATCAACTTTATAGGCGCCCAAATTATACATGAAGAAACGCGTTAAAGGATTTACGAAAAGGTTCTTCCCCGCTCCGTAGGTGACCGGTGGTAGGCCAACCGACTCCAGCGCCCATCCAAGAAGAATGGAATCCATATTGGAACTATGGGTGGGAACGATAACAATAGTACCTTTTTTTACTAAATGTTGCATCGTATCAATATGACCCTCGACAACAACGCGTTCACTAAGGTCACGTAGATTTTTCATTCCCGAACGCATATGTAAAAATGCATCCCCTAATGAATTGAGATCTTGGGTTTTGAAAAAGAGCCCGAATCCGATGGGTAATGCACCGGTCGCAAAAGAGAAAACATTGGGGTTAAACTTGCCCGCAGTATCGTCCACATAGGAGTCAATAAGCTCACGAAGAATCGAGCGTTTTTCGGATTCAGGCATCGTTCCAAGTCGCCTCGCCATGCCTCGCCACCAAGAGATGTCACGGACTTCGACTTCTAATCCACGCTCGCGTTTAAGACGCTCGATTTCTTGGATGGCCGTCTCGTTGAGAACGTATTCGAGCGCCCGATTATGGGTTCGGGATTTGGCGAGGTTGGTGTTGTAAACGCGGGCGGATACTTCACGAACGAGATCGCGCCGCCGTTCGTTAAAGTGGAATAGGGGGGCCTCCTTTAGCCCTGTCGACTTTCGGTTTATCATATTAGCGAGTCCCATAAAGCCTGTCTCCAGCATCGCCTAACCCTGGAACGATGTAACCAAGATCGTTGAGCTTCTCATCAATTGCGGCCGTGAAAATCGGTACATCGGGATGGGCTTTTTGCACCGCTGCGATGCCTTCCGGCGCCGCCAATAAACACAAAAATTTCATCGATTTCGGGGAGGTGGTTTTGATTTTATCTAAAGCCATGATGGCTGAATTTCCCGTGGCTAACATAGGATCGACAACGATGACATCGCGCGTTTCCATGTGCGGTGGCACCTTGAAATAATACTCGATGGCCTCAAGGGTTTCGTGGTCGCGGTAGAGCCCAACGTGGCCAACGCGCGCCGAGGGGATGAGTTGGAGGATTCCCTCAACGAGACCGTTACCGGCGCGAAGAATAGAAACCAAACAAACTTTTTTGCCTTCAAGCATTGGTGCTTGCATGGTTTGCAAAGGTGTTTCCAATTCTACATATTCGATGGGAAGATCGCGGGTGACCTCGTAGGCCAAAAGGTGGCTAACTTCGGCAAGAATGTGCCGAAATTTCGCGGTGCTCGTATTCTTGTCGCGAAGAACAGAAAGCTTGTGTTGAACGAGTGGGTGATCGATAACGGTTACAGACGACATAGAGGCTCTCTTCGTTTGGGTTGTTGGAAAGTTTACAATTTATATATATTTGTGAAGTTGTGGGGAGTACAAATGGTCAACTTGCTTACCATGTCGCGCCTCAACCCGACCCTCTCCCAGAGGGAGAGGGGACAAGTAGACAGGCGTTGAAATGGGTTACACCAATAATCATGATTTCTTGCGCCGGTAAAAGACCAGGCCAAGAAGAAGTAAAGAAAGCAACCATGTTTTTTGAGGTTTGGGTTCCGATGCCGTTGAGCAACAACCGCCTTCTTCGTCCACTGTGTCCTCAGGCAGATTGGTCGTTTGTCCGCCGCCCATATCCTCTTCCGGGGTCGTGGTGGTTGACCCCATATCGGGTTCATTATTATTGTTTCCCATATCTTGCTCGGTTACAATAATCGGGCACCCTTCGTCGACAAATCCATTACAATTATTATCGTTATCATCTCCGCATACATCTTCGCTTTCGGGAAGAACTTCGCCTTCACATGAACCGCTCCATCGTCCGCGTACGCAATTTTCGCTTCCAGCTTTACAGGCACCTTTGCCTTGACTTCCTTCGCGACCCGAATAGCACAAGCGAGTGTCTCCGTTATTGCATTGGTCGGCGGCCGGTAAGCAGCTCGTGTCTACGCGATCAGGTGTCCAAACCGGGCAACTTTCGTCGTCGGGAACAAAGACGCCGTCGAGGACTTTGGCTTGAAGCGAACCAAGAGAGGGATAGGAGTAGATAAATCCATCGGCGCTCGTTGCACTGAAGACGTATTTAACACAACCATCGGTAAAATCGCCTTGCGTGAAATCGACACGGTAGGTTTCTCCATGAAAAGGAAATTCCATTTCTGGAGGAGGCGCGGGGAATTCGAGCGCGAGATCGGCACAGGTGCCGTCGTGAACCAAGGTCAAAGATTGGGCGCTACCTGCAACATCAGCGTAATTTACCCAAAAGGAAAGCGTCGCTGGATCGCCCATATTTTGTCCGGGAATGGTGATATGGATTCCGTCGTTAATCGCTGGAATTACGCCATTGTAGAGGCCAAAGGCGAAGGTCCAATAAAAAGACCGTGGATAATTTTCGGGTAAACATTCATCACCCAATGGCTCTGGAATGATACACGACTCGCCGCCTCGCGGGCCTCCAGCACACTGTCCGATACAATCGGGATTTTCATCTCCACCTTGGGTACAGCCCTGGGCCATGGTTTGGGCATCCAAACATTTTCCACCTGATCCACAAGAGGACATTTCTTGAACACAGTTCATCGGAGGAATGCCGATCGAGGTCACTGCAGGCGAGAACATGGTGGACTGGCCAAAAGATTGGTTTTGTAAGCTTTCGAGAACCGAGGTGAAGCTGCCGTTATTGGTCACACCAAAAGTTTCACTTGTGATTTCGGAATCTCCAGAATTGAGTCGTAACCAACGGTCGCGCTCTTCGGTTGCTTGTTCAGAATCACAGGTCACAAGCGGGCCTACACATTGCGCAATACCGTCAACAAATCCGATATCACAACATGAGTTATAAGCTGATGCGACGGGTGGATTGGCTTGGGGGCAATTACACGAAAATTCCAAGGCGTGTTTTCCTTGCCAACGTCCCGCCTCAGCCGCGCCAGCCGAATACACATAGGGAGGAAGGGGCGGAATTGGATTTCCATCTCGATCCATCACGCCAAAATTATCCGCATTTACTCTCAAACGATTAATGAAAGTCGAAAGGACACGCTCATCATAATTGGGCATCGGACCCGAGCCTTCACCTTGAAAAATAACGGGGCGCGCTGATTCTCCGAGTGCCTTTGTTAGGTGGCCCTGGGAGGCGGTATCTTCTTCACACGCAGCGAGCGCCAAAATTGCGGAAATGATTAACGTATATTTCATTTTTTTATTCCTATGTTCGCTTCGCATCATCAACAATTTCCTTTTGTTCGTCAATGGCTGGCCCCCAAAAGTGTCTGATTAAAGGCAGTCGGAGATTGAATTTGATCTGTAGGGGGTAACCCGCTGTGGTGTGCGAAGCCTGCCCTTGGGTATACCCGGATTGTGTCTATTTATAAGCGATCTGTGGTACCCCAAGCGGGATCCGTTTTCGATGGAGTTTCCGATCGTCTTTAATCAAACACCTCCCAAAGCGCAACGATCGTTGCCCTGCCTACAGGGAAGTCGTAGCGTGCTCTTTCCCTCTCACGGAAAAGCGAAATGGAAAAGAAACCTCATTTTCTAAAAGCCCTTCATTGGCAGATATTTTTTGCAACAATATTGTCGATCGGACTTGCGATTCTTATTCGAGCGATGGATTTATCACCAGAAAACCAATCCGCTTTTCGTGCTCCTTTTAGCTTTATCGGCGACCTCTTTATACGCTCCCTGAAATTGATCGTTCTACCCTTGGTCATCGTTTCAATTATTTCAGGCATCCAGCACATGGGGTCAACCTCTCGCCTGGGTAAAGTGGGCTGGAAGACCTTACTTTATTATCTTTCTACGACCTTTATCGCCGTGACGATTGGCATTTTAATTGTCAATATCATTCAGCCGGGTGTGGGTTTGAATCTCGTCGTTGAGGGGAGCGTGGGTGTGAAACCGACGCCGATTTTGGATGTCTTTCGTGAGATCATTCCCTCCAATATTTTTAAAACCCTAGCCGCAGGAAAGATGTTAGCGACCATCTTCGCCTCCTTTCTCTTTGGGATTGGCCTTCTTTCGGTAGGGGAAAAAGGTAAACCCGTCGCCGATTTGATAGACTCCCTAAACGCAATCGTCTTTAAAATCGTCGGCTGGATTATGGTCACCGCGCCGGCTGGCGTTTTTGCGCTTTTCATCAATACCCTGCTTGATCCTAAACTGGCCGATTTGTCGATCTTCTTTGAAAACCTTTTCCTTTACATGGTCGCCGTGATCGCAGGATTGGGCGTGCATGGCTTTATCGCCCTTCCGCTTATTCTTTTCATTTTCGCCAAGCGTAATCCCTTCGACTATTTTTCCGCTTTGGGACCGGCCTTACTTACCGCATTTTCGACGGCATCAAGTTCGGCGACTTATCCTATCACGAGAGAGCGAACCATCGACGCGGGGGTGAGTCGCGAGGCCGCCGATTTCGTGCTTCCCTTAGGCGCCACAATTAACATGGATGGAACGGCATTATATGAGGCCGTGGCCGCCGTATTTATTGCCAACGCTATCGGTATAGATTTATCTTTTTCGAGCCAATTGATCATCGTCTTTACGGCAACCTTGGCCGCCATTGGTGCCGCTGGCGTACCAAGTGCCGGGCTGGTGACGATGATTATCGTCTTGGAAGCGGTAGGATTACCGCCGGAAGGGTACGTGTTGGTTGTCGCCGTCGATCGTGTTTTAGATATGTGTCGAACGACGGTCAATGTCTGGGGAGATGCGGTGGGCGCCGCCGTTGTTGATGCCAGTTTAAAAAAGGATGCAAGTTTATAAAAGTAGGGTGAGGGTTATAAATTTAGGTTGTTGGAGGGGCGACCGCGTTTTGTTTTTTCTTTTTGATCAATAATTCGATCACCTTAGCTCTCCCAGAGGGGATTTCTTATCTATTCTGATGGTAAACTTGCCTACCTTTCAAAAAGTTTTAGTACAGCACGGGTGAGCACACGGGTTCCTATGCATAATGCTTTTTCATCAATTGTAAATAATGAAGAATGTAGCATATGGGCGTTATCGCGATCGGCGACGCCCAAGCGAAACATCGCTCCGGGAACCGTTTTGAGATATTCGGAAAAATCTTCAGATCCCATACTTGGCAATTGCATATCGACCACATTTTCTTCCCCAATCGTTTCGACGGCGGCGTGTCGAATGATTCGGCTCAAGGGCACATCGTTTATAATTGCCGGCGAGCCACGCAGAATATTGAGTTCAAATTCGGCGCCGTGGGCTTGGCAGAGACCTCCAATGATTTGTCGTAAAAGGGGCTCAATTTGTTCGCGGTTTTCAACAGATAAGGTGCGAATCGTTCCGCCCATAAAAGCGCTATCAGGGATCACGTTATAGGCAGATCCACCTTCAATTTTCCCAATTGAGAAGGTCATCGGATCGCGCGCGTCAATGCGACGCCCGATGACGTTATATAAGGCGTTGGCGACTTGGGTCATGATGAAAATCGGATCGATACAATGATGGGGACGTGCACCGTGCCCGGTTTTCCCAAAAATTTGGATTTCAAAAATATCAAAAGCGGCGGTAAAAGCGCCTGCTTTTATGCCGATTTTCCCCGCTTGAATTTTAGGCTCAACGTGGACGCCCAAAATGGATTCTACGCCTTCCAGAACACCAAAGGCGATCATATCTGAGGAGCCGCCGGGCGATGTTTCTTCGCCATGTTGATAAATGAGTCGTAAACGTCCAGGCAAAGAACGCGCGGCCAAAGCTTCGCCAATTCCGGTGATAACGGTCATATGTGCGTCATGTCCGCAGGCGTGCATGATGCCCGGTTTTTTAGAAATGTAGGGGTGTTCGGTTTTTTCTTCGATCGGTAATGCGTCTAAATCACAACGTACAGCGATTGTTTTTTGCGTTTTGGGATCGAAATTCTCAGGGATAAGGTCAGCATAGAATCCCACCTTCTCTGGGCGAATATGAACGATAAATCCCAGCGCTT
>JALSKP010000559.1 GCA_026988815.1 Myxococcales bacterium
TCTCCCCCGTCGGCGTGAGAATATCAACAGATTCTGAGCCTCCGGGCACCGGAACGGACCAGGTATCTCCTGTTTTGAAACTTTGCATTAATCCCCCATCTCCATAGGCGAAATAATCCACAAGGTTGATAAGAAGAACGGGAAAGGCCACCCTGAGTGGAAAGTCGGAGTTTCTTACATCAAATGAAAGACCGACAATTTTTTTCTCGCCGTCGTTTCGTGTCACGAGAATAGGAATGCCCAAAGCGGACGAAACAATTGTTCGATCGGTGGCGGTTAATTTCCACTTGTCAGCCGCGCCGATGTTCAAAGTTTTCATTCCAATCCATCTCAGCAAAGGATGGTTTTTCGTCTCTCTAGTGATGATCGGATCGGCGATGGTGTTCTGGACCACCCATGGAGAGTTTTCTCCCTTCGGCGCGATATAGAAAAAATGCCCAGTGTCAGGGGTTGGCGGTGCGACGCGATCGAAGATCGTAATGTCGTATGCCACTTTCGGGTCATAGTCCGACGGTGAGGTCTTGGTTGTCACGAGATTTGAGTTCAGATAAAGGGGCCCCTCCAAGTAAAGATTGCCTTCGCTAACAAGTTGGATTCGTGTTTGTTTGGTTTTTGGAAGGAGCGCATAGGCGCGATCGTCCAAAGGGAAAAAGTCGCGAGCGTCTTCACTTAGGAGTTTGAGTCGAGCCTCAAGACGCTCACCAGAAACGGCCTGGCTTGGATAGAATTTTTGAAAGGATTCTCCTGGTGAAAGCGCGATCGGCTTGGTGTCCACCAAACGATCGTCAGCATAGATTTCGATCTGGGCGTTGACGGGTCGGTCAAAATAACTTTGTACACGGATATAGAGTTCGTAATCGAGTTTATTGGATACATAGCGTCTAACATTGAAAGCGGTAATCGCGATATTATCGCCTTTTTCACCAATTTTGAGATGTCTTAAGGTGGTTTCCTTGGGCACATTTACGTTGGCTAAAAGCTTTGCGTCCAACCCGGAACCATCACTAATCAAAATCAATTCACCTTTCTTTTTACCTCGGAGAGATTCTGCAGCAAAAATGAGTGCGTCGATATATTTGGTGTGGGTGGATGAGATCTTGATATCTCGAAGAGGGGTTTCTAGGATCGAGGCTTCGCTCACGAAGGGAGAAAGAGGTTGGAGTTGGTTGTTAAAATTAACCAACATGACGTGATCTTCAGGACCCATGGTTTTCAAGATATCGCGTGCCTTTTGTTTGGCGATATCGAGACGATTCGCACCACCAGAAACATCGTTAGCAGCCATGCTGGCCGAGCTATCGATGAGGAGGAGGATATGTCTTCCCTCACTTATTTCATCTTCAAAATGAGGATCGGCAATGGCGAAAACCACCAAGGCGGCGATGAGCATGTAAAAAAGCCAGGACAAAATACGCTTTAGGTTTCGCCAAAGATCGCTCTGCTTGTTGGATTCCTTTAAAATCGCGTTCCAAAGAGGAGAAAAGGGGACCTCGATTCGCCGTTTCTTCAGTTTCAGAATATATAGGACGGTGATCAGGGCGAAGGTCACCCCAGCGATCGGTCCTAAAGTTTCCCATGGTATTCCGGTAAATTGCATTACTTTAAAAATCCTCCGGCTCGGAAAATTTTCAGGATCAGTTCGTCGAAGGCCACTTGTACAGGGGAACGAAAATAGAGAATTTGCCGTTTAGAACAATAGGTTTGTAGTTCGTCTGACATCTTTTCCCACGCCTTTTTATACGATTTCATCATGCCTTCGGTCACGGTTAGCTCGGCGACTTCACCTGTTTCGCAGTCCACCAAACGGAGGTCCCCGCGAAAGCTCGCACTGAGTTCGCGTTCATCAAAGAGATGGACCACCATTGGTTCGAACTTATGGTATCTCAAGAAGTTCAATCCATCTTCAAACCCGGCCGGATCATAAAAGTCGCTGATGACGACCGCAATTCCTCGTCTTTTGTTCTGTGTAACAAAGGTCTT
>JALSKP010000560.1 GCA_026988815.1 Myxococcales bacterium
ACACATATAGAGTTCGCCAATGCAGGTCTCATACGCCTGCGTTTTTTCTGAATGCAAGTCATCCGCTTCACACGCGCTAATACATCGCTCCGTCGTCATACATGAGCCCTCAGGTTTCTCAGCTTCACAAAGCCTTTCGCATTGGGAACTCTCGTCGCAATCCTCGTCCGGACGCGAACAAAAGGAATCGCATACGCCATCGCCGTACCATTCATAGATCGCACAATAATCAATATTAGAATCGGCCTTGGCCGAAAGTTGCGCGATTTCTTCCCGACTTGGCGTCTCTGAAGATCGCTTTGGATCTCCTTCAGAAGAAAAATCAGCGCCACACGAGAAACAAAATACAATCAACAATAATATGGAATTCTTCATAAGGTCTCCTAGGACATTCCGTTCGAGCAAGCGCAACCTACAGATCCACACACGTACACACAATCGATACTTAAGACATGTGATTATATATAATCTAAATACAATCTTTCCCTGCCTCAAGTCGCCGGAAACCGTAAAGCCACAATCCAAACGCTTTTCTTTTTTTAGAGGATCGGCTAATAAGAGACGGACTTTCGGAAATAAATATATGCAAAATAATGAACCGCCCTCAAACGTTTATCCTTTTACCAATGTTCGATTCGAGAACATGTTAAAACAGGGAATTGAAAAAGAGATGGGGATCGATTCCATGATTTCCGTACAAATGCCAGCCGATGATAACTTGTCCTTAGCCCACAATGAGGGCTTTCTCAACGACGTCGTCGACCAAGTCATTTCTGCCCTCTCTCAATCGCTTGAAAATATTATTGGCGAACCCTCCCTTAGCTCACAGCAAGTCGACGCCCCCCTACGATGTTCCTATTGCGGATGCACAAGTGAGGGCGTCGATGCAGATTGTGTAACCTACTTAGGAAAGAATGAAGGCGAGGCGCTTCGATTAGGCGAGGCCTTCGAGATTGACGAAGATAAAATAATTACGGAGCACTATATAAAAGCCAATCCGATTCTAGGGGACGATATTCATCTCCTCGAAGGATGGTGGTGTGAGCCTTGTGCCAACTTAAATTGGGCGGAGATTAAAATCCGAAATAACAGAGTGCATTCCATCTGGACCGTCATTTTTTCCGAAGAACTTTTCGCTCGCCTCAATTACGTGAGCTCGGAAATCCTGGAAGTTGTTGCCGAGCTAACGAACAAACCTGTTTGGAGCCTCGGACACGATGAAAGCCTAGAAATGCTAAGGGATGAGTTAAACGACTAAAGGAATCTGTGAATCAAAAAAAGAAAGAGATTCTCATCGTCGGTGCCGGTGCGGTTGGTATTGTCTACGGCGCCGCTCTTCATGCTATCGGCGAAAATGTCACATACTGGGTGCGGGAAAAGTACTTAGAAGAAACCCAAAAAGGGATTCCTCTTCACGTTATTTCTTTGCTTGGAACGAAGAAAATGGAAACGCCAAGAAGAGCGGTCGCAAAGCTTGAAGACATTGAAATCGTACCGGATGAAATTTGGTTATGTGTGTCAAAAACGGCCGTTAAGAGCAAAGACCTCGATACCCTTATCCGTCATTTTCCACGTACGCATCTTGTGTCTTTCCAACCGGGGTTAACCGATCTGGAGCATCTCAAAAAACGCTTCCCCGATCATAAAATCGATGCAGGCGTGATTGGTTTTGTTGCCTTTCAACCCCACGCCGCCGAAACACGAAAAGGCATTAGCGTCTGGTTTCCACCGGGCGCACCATCACAGTTTTACACCCCAAACGCGTCCGACTTTGTTCGCCGTCTCAACAAGGGAGGCTGTCCTTCTAAGGTTGATAAAAAAGCGATGGAAAAGGTGTCCCAAATGACAGTCGTTCTAAACGCCTTTGTCCTTTACTTAGAACTCAGCGATTGGCGTTTTAAACTGTTCAAGAAAGAGATTCGAAACTTCAATGCCTTTGTTGATGAGAACTTAAACATAGTAAACTCCCACACTAAAAATAAAAAAATGGGGGGACTGGGAATCTTAAAATCCTCCTTCGCATTTCAGACGCTTTTGAAAACGATTTCCCTGGCGGCACCTTTTGATCTCCAGGCTTATCTCAAATATCATTTTCTCAAAGTGCGCGATCAATCCTTGGCCATGTTGGTCGAAAACATTAAGGTCGCAGATGACGCCAGTCTTCCCCATCAACACACCGATGCGCTCTTGAAACGACTAGAGAATGGCTGATCCTAACCCCGCCTCGTGTATCGTATTCGTCGCGCGCTCTTCGTAGGGCGTGGCCTTGTGCCGCCTCGAGTATCGTATTCGTCGCGCGCTCTTCGTAGGGTGGCCCTGTGCCGCCTCGTGTTTCGTTTCTGTCGCGCGCTCTTCGTAGGACGTGGCCTTGTGCCGCCCCGTGTATCGTTTCCGTCGCGCGCTCTTCGTAGGGCGTGGCCTTGTGCCTCGAGGCGAGGCACAAGGCCACGCCCTACGAAGAGCGACAAATTCGTAAACAAACTTACAAAAACACCAACTCAAAATAGTATCATAAATTACTATTGGACGCTCAATTGTTCCGTGAACACTATTAATCTACGTCTGCGAGCCATAGGGTGTTCCCATTTGATCAAATATTTTTCGCAATCCTTCACGGTCAACCGCGCGTGAAATTGCCTCATCGGGTAATACCAAACCATCCTGTACAAGTGTATTGAGTGCATCGTTTAAGGGAATATTTCCGGCTCCCTTTTTTGTGCTCATCATGGATGGAATTTGGAAGGTTTTTCCCATCCGGATGAGGTTGGCCATCCCGTGATCGATCATCAAGATCTCCAACGCCGCAATTCTGCCGCCTCCTATTTTTTTACATAAGGTTTGGGCAATGACGGCACGTAAAGATTCGGACAACATGGTCCGCACTTGTGCTTGGCGATCAGGCGGGAATTGATCGATGATTCTATCCACCGTTGATGCAGCAGTATTTGTGTGCAGGGTTCCGAAAACCAGATGCCCCGTTTCGGCAGTTTCGATCGCGATGGAAATCGTTTCCAGATCTCGCATTTCGCCAACAAGGACGATATCGGGATCTTCACGAAGCGCGGCACGCAGCGCGTTTTTGAAACTCATCGTATGAACGCCAATTTCGCGTTGATTTACCAAACATTTTTTGTTGGGATGAACGAATTCAATCGGGTCTTCGATGGTAATAAGATGGGCGTTCCTTTTGCGATTGATAAAGTCAATCATCGCTGCCAGGGTTGTTGATTTCCCCGAACCCGTTGGCCCCGTCACCACCACAAGACCTTTTTGCAGGTAACAAAGATCGAGAATTTTATCCGAAAGATTTAACTGTTCTGAGGTAAGAATCTTCGACGGGATAAGTCGAAACACGCCGCCTGGACCAATTCTGTCCATAAAAAGATTACATCGAAAACGGCCGACGCCAGCGATCTCATATGCAAAATCAGTGTCACGATTAAGGATAAATTCATCGTAATTTGAATCAGGAGTGATCGGGAGCAAAAGGCGCTCCACCTGTGCTGGACTCAAACGTGTCTCATCACCGAAGTTGGTGATGTCGCCATCTTTTCGAAACAAAGGTGGATTGCCTGAAGTTAGGTGAAAATCACTGCACCCCCGCTCTGCCATCATACGAAAAAACCTATCTATAGGCACCTGGTCGCCTGGAGCTTTAAAGGGCTCGGCTCGCCTTTCCCCCAAGCTAGCCTCTGCATGATCTGGGATTTGCGCCAAGGCTGGTCTTTGTGAAGACTGGGCAAAACTGGACTCGCGAATTCCTTCTTCTTGAATGTCGTTTTTTGATCCCGTGATCGTATCCATCACCGCAACCGATGCCTCGTGCGACAAGTCGCCGTGAACGTCTGAGGTCGCTTTTGCGTCTTTCTTTGACGAAATATAAAGCGCAAGTTTATCGTTCTTGCGCAGACCCATCACCTTAACCTTACCAACCTTACTGGTGTAGGAAATCTCGACATGGCCCACTGAAAATAATGTGTTCCATTCGTCCTTCGAGGCAATTTCCTCCAGCAAAATTTGAATCTGTTTGGCGGTGATAACACGAGCAGATAGTTCCTTTGTTTGCCCACCGCCATAGTCGAGCAATACGGGTTTCCCAGGGGAAATGGATGCAAAGGGAATGTTATTCTGAACGAGCGTTGCGATGAGAGAATCTATTTTTGCCATGAACTGCAGGCCTAATGTAAGAAGGCTCGGACCTTGCTTTCTAAACGTCCAAAACGCAAGTTTTTTTCGCCTTGTCTGGGTGAATTTAGTGTGATCATTTTCGGCGGAAAAATGAAAGAGATCGAAGGAATCTGAAGAAAAAGGGGCTGAGAAGGTCTTTATTTGCGAAAACGCCTATATTGTTTCCTTCGATGTTTTTGATAGGAAGGACACGCTGCCCATTATCCCTGACGATTTCTTTGATGCCATCCGAATCGGCGCCATTAACAAGAGGAGCCCACGCGTTTAAATCGGGTACATCTTCGAAAGAAGAATTGTTTACTAAATTTTGGGCAAACAACACGGAAGGGGCCGATAACGATCAATATGAATTTCATTTTTTCCTTCGAATAAAGGTTAGAGTACGGGATAGTATTACCCGGAATTCAAGCTTTCAATCGGTCGATTCTTCAAGCGCACCTTATTCGCTCGAACTTGACTTTCCAAGATGAAGACACTCAAACCCAAGCACATTTGCTCAAACATCAAAATTTTTAAAAGCCTACAAGGCTTTCATCGACGCGATATAATTCTCATCTAGACCCGCCCGTCGTCTTAAGTCTTCCGAAAATTCTCGGCCTCGGGCACGACTGGGCGAGTTATGAAAAGTAAGATTGCCTACATATAAATCGAAGCTCTTTTCTTCGGGCAAGGTCGCCTGATTTAGAAAAGCGGCGCCAAAACCAACGTGATCGATTTCGTCCTCGGCGATGACACGCATCAATGCCGCCGATTCTTCGTCCTGGACCGATGAAAAGTACTGAGCATAAGCAGGTGCATGATCCAGGTTGGCTTGCTCAAAGGTAAGGTTGACCGCGCAAATCCACTTCAATGGCGCATCCAAAAGAGGAGCACATCTCCAAAAATGATCGTTCACCGGCAAGTCGCCCAACTGCATTCCGAAATGTTCAAGACGATCTAAATAGAGCTGCAAATGACGTTGTTCGTCCTTTAGAATATGCGCCACACCTAGGCGAAAAGATTCTGGTGCTTCGGGATATCGAAGCAATGCAAAAGCGCATAATTCAATCGCCATGAGTTCGTGATTGGCAAAGGTGTGAAGGGTTCGCGCTCGCATATTTTTATCATGGAGCGAACTTGGTTTGGGAAGCTTTCGCCTTTTTTTTCGATCGGCTATCTGCAATGATGCCGGCCGCCCCGGGTCACTCCATAAGGTTTTTTTCGCCTCAATATCGGGCGTATTTTCAAGGTCACAATCTAGGAATTTTTCGGCGAGGGTGTCGCCGAAGAACACGCGCTCGGCCCATGTTTGAATAGTAACCATACTTACTTCTCTATAAGGTCATCTTTGATTTTGGGATGGGTCATATCGTAGGCGTATTGGCGCCGAGAATCCCGAATACTGTCTCCCCTACGAGGCGGAGAAACAACGCGATATTGTTTGAAAAGTATGTTCGCCTCGGCTTGCCGACCCGCTCTTTTTTGCATGTCGCCCAACAAATACATCGCCTCGCCTAAATTCGGATCACAGTGCATAGCGCTTCGATATTGTACCATCGCCTGGCGAGAATTCTTATAGCCCAACGCGCGTCCCAGCAATAAATAACCTCCGCAGCGCTGAGGATGTTGAACGACAAAACTTTGAATCACGGGAAGAATTGAGGGCTCCCGTCTCAGCACCCGGTAGCGTAGAACTTGCAGACTATCCTCGTCTTGAAGGGCGCCAAGTTTGGCGACGACCTCGGTCGCCGCGTCCATATTTCCGCCGTCGAGCAAGGTTCGCAACAGTAAGGTATACACAAGAACAGATTCCTTTTCCTTCAATTGCTTTCGACTTAGCGCGGCAACATAAAGTTCGGCTGCGATATCGAGATCGAAAAAGCGAAACATATTTGCTGCATCGATAATTTCGGACAAAGTTCCTTTTCGAATAATTCTATCGAGAACTTTTGACGCCCTCCTCAGTTTCTTCGCCTCTCCATATACAATGGATTGAATGGTTTCATTCAGACGGTTTTTCTTCAGTTTTTTGCTCGCTTTTTTTGCGATTTTCAGGCCCTTGGAAATCTCACCAGATCTGATTTTAAGAAACGCAAGCGCCAAGGCAGCACGATAATCTTTTTTAGAAATAATTGGTATTTTCTCGATATCTTCACCGAGAAAAATCGATTTCCATAGAGGCTCCTCGTCCAACCATTGCGACCTTATGGCGGGATTCAAAAAAGGTTGAAATCGTTTCGCCTCCATTTTCGATTGCGACTCGGCAAGAGAAATATTGTAAACTTTAAGACTATCTTGATGGCCTAGAACAATTGCAAGGGCGCTATTATCACTTTTCCAAACGACTTTCTCTTTCACCTTTGGACAGGTTGGAAAACGCCCCTTCTCAAATTCGCTGGATGTTTTGACCGAAAACATGGTGTAGATTCGAGATGTATTTTGATCGAGCAATCGAAGTTGATGCGTGAGCACACACCGTGCTTGATGCGTTTTTCGTTCAATTCTTTTTAACGAAAGAACATTCACAAGAAAATGACTATTCGGTGAAAGAACACCCTTGCTAGCCTTTGCAGAATCGGGGAATTCAAGCTTTTTTTGGTCCTTGGAAGGGGTTGTTTTAAG
Source organism: Myxococcales bacterium (assembly GCA_026988815.1). GTDB lineage: Bacteria > Myxococcota_A > Bradymonadia > Bradymonadales > Bradymonadaceae > CALJNB01. The sequence continues at coordinate 6,790 of JALSKP010000560.1, forward strand.
TCGGGTCGCAATCGTCTTTCCTTCCGACCTACCGTACACTTGGAACTCCTCTTTAAAGTAGTCCTCCGTTGTACCGTCCTCTTTTTCAAGCACACCTTGGCGCTCGACCTTCAAAACAACCCTATCGTTCCTCCACCCTAGGACCTCGGCCTCGACACGCGATTGGGCGAAGAGTGCCGATGGTGTAAGCAACAAAAGAACAAAAATAAGGACGCTAAATTTCATGTACCAATGATATGTAAAAGCGGCGGACGAATCAAAGGTAATCTACCGTCTGGACCTGGATTATTTTTGTCTGAAAGTAGACGAGCGCGTCTTGTTTGTCGGTTTTATTATACCAAGATATGAAGTAGGTCTATCTCGGGTTGACGAATGTATAGCAGAATATCAAGATGCCCAGGAGTCAGGACCCATGGGAAAACGACACCCTAACCGAAGGAAAAAAATGAAAATCGATAATGTTATCATCGCAACCGATATGTCTGAAACCGCGGCCGCTGCTGCCAAATGGGGCATGAGCTTCGCAAAGACCCTTGGCGTGGACGTCGTTTTAGCCCACGTCATCGAGGTTAGCCTCGGCGGATGGTTAAAAGGTACCTTCGAAATCATGGAAGACGAAAACAAACTTAATTTTGCCAAAGAGAAACTTAAAAAGTGGTGTGTGGATGCTACCGGCTCCGCACCAGATGCGATCGAAATTCGAGCCGGCGGAACCCTTCATCAGTTAAAAGCCATCGCCACAGAATGGGAAGGCCACTCGGTCATCGTCGTCGCCCAGTCCGGTGCAAGCGCGATCGAAAAACTACTCCTTGGTTCGACCGCTCAACGATTGGCATCCCAACCCCCCTGTCCCCTCATCATCGTCCACCCGGAGCACACCGAATTTACGGTCCCGGCAACCTTGGTATGCGGAACCGATTTCTCCCCGAACGCAAACCTTGCCCTCGATTTCGCCGTAGAAATTTGCGAAAAAACCAAATCCAAAATCATCGTCACCCATGGCCATAAAACGCCTGTTCTCGGATCAATTTTTGACGCTGGAGCTGAGGCCGTCATCGCGCTTCAACAAAGCATCGAAGAAATGGAAGCTGTGAAAATGGACGCCCTTGGTAAAGGGCTAAAAGAAAAAGGGATCGAAACCAAAACGCTTATTGTGGAAGAGGACCCTTCAACTTTGATCATCGCAACGGCTCGATCCGAAAAAGCAGACCTCGTTATCGTTGGCCATGGCGGTGAAAGTCCTTTGGTTCAAAACATCTTGGGCAGTGTCGCCCAAAAAGTTCTGGGTAAAATGCCAACGACCTTTGTTATCGTCCCGCAAAGCGATATCTAATTTAGAGCTGGGTCAAAATCTGAATAGCTTTTGCGGCCCGTCCGCCATCGCCAATTGCCGTGGCAATCGATTGTAGAGGCGCAACCGAAACATCACCAATCGCAAAAATACCAGGAATGGAAGTTTCGCAATTCGAGTCCGTGCGAAGGTAACCTCGCATATCTTTTTTCATCTCGCCAAATAACTCTGGAACGACGGGGTCTACACCAATTCTAACGAATACTTTTTTAAAGGACTCGCTCTTTCCATCAGAAAAAACAACCCGCAAGACGTCGGCCTCGGGTTGAAAACGAACAACTTGGATTCCAATATCCAACATTCTAGCCGAATCCGATTTAGTAATCTGTTTTACAAATTCTGGCCTCGCACGATACTTACTTCGCGAGCATAGAACGACATCACAAGAATGTTCGAGGAGAATTCGAGCGCCCTCTAGCGCCGCATCTCCGCCGCCCACGATAAGAACTTTCTCACCCGCGACCGAAGGCGCCGTGAAGGTCGTGCTCTGCGATATAAAGGAGGCGCTCTGCGCGTATCCTTCAATATCGAGTTGTCGATAGCGCGTACCCGTTGCTAGCAACACATGAGAAAAGAAACGCCTTTGGCCGGTATGGGAACGAAGAGTAAACCCCTTCTCTTCGGCGCTCTTCTCAATACTGACGATGTCTTCTTCGATGAAGATATCGGCTTTATCACCCTTTCGAATCACCCTTCGGGTCACATAATTACAAAGTTTTTCCGCTAAAACTTTTCCGTTTTCATAATGCTCTGGAGGATAGTTTTCTATCCGATTATGAACCCGATGCAACATGCCGCCCATCTTCTTTCCTTCGAAAAGGGTGTGCGAAATATGCAATTCGCACAACCAAATATGAGCCGAAATGCCAGCACATCCTGCGCCGATAATCGCCACCTTAGGTGAGCTGGATTTCATCCCCTTCCCAGTAATTTTAACAAATCAGCTTGGGCTTGGGCGCTCGAAAATTCGCCACGGGATGTAATCGTTGAGTAGGTCGCATCACTACCCTGTCTCAATTCCACGCATAATTGGCGCGCGCGGCAACGTACCCAAAGTGCTTTGGGTGAGAGGGCCTCTTCGATAATGTCACCAAGTTCATTGGTCATCTTTTCCTGCAGCTGCGGTTTTTTTGAAACGAAAGCTATAACGCGATTGAAGCCACCAAAACCTGCCGCTTTTTTATCGGGCTTATACGCGATATCGATTTCCCCAAAAAAAGGAACCAGATGGTGCACACAAATAGAATGAAATCTCAAACCTTCAATAATAACAATATCCTCATCTTCACTATCGAAAGTCGATAAAGTCGGGACCGGCGCGTCAATGCTAGAAAACAAATCCGCGTAGAGATTAGAAACACGCTCGGGTGTACGCTTTAAATCGGGTGCGTTTAAATCGAGCGCGAAGGTCGATAAAAAATCAAAAAGCGCTTGTTCGCGTTGTTTACTCAAAATAGCTTTTCCTGTTTTTTGGACCTTCTAGATCGAAAAGGAAGCTCTAAATGGTCAAAGGCGTTTTTCGTGGCCAATCGACCACGCGGTGTGCGCTGTACGAAACCTTGCTGCAAAAGATAGGGCTCTACCACACTTTCCAAGGTATCTTTTTCCTCGCCGACGGCCGAAGCAATGGTATCAATACCCGTTGGTCCGCCGTCAAACTTTCGAACCAACGCGTCTAAATAAAGACGATCCAAGTAGTCAAAACCTCTTGTGTCTACATCAAGCAAACCCAAGGCATAATCGGCAAGTCTCTTATCAACGATTTTGATATCGTCCACGACCGCATAATCGCGAACGCGACGTAAAAGACGATTGGCAATGCGCGGCGTTCCCCGCGATCGCCTTGCGATCTCCTCAGCACCGGAAACGTCGATATCAATCTCAAGTATTTTTGCCGAACGGGCGACAATTTCAGCCAAGTGCTTGTAGTCGTAATAATCCAAACGTGCGACGAGCCCAAATCTATCGCGCAGCGGCGCCGACATCAAACCCGAACGTGTGGTCGCACCGACCAAGGTAAAAGGCGGAAGGGTCAGCTTCATACTTCTCGCATTCGCGCCCTCACCGATGACAATATCAAAATAATGATCTTCCATGGCCGGATAAAGGTTTTCTTCGATCACCGTATTAAGACGATGTATCTCATCGATAAACAAAACATCGTGCGGTTCAAGGGCCGTCAAAAGTCCAGCTAAATCGCCTTTTCGTTCAAGAGCCGGTCCACTGGTTACATGGATCTGAACACCCATTTCCTTGGCAATAATATAGCCCAGCGTCGTTTTTCCTAAACCCGGAGGTCCGCTAAAAAGAATATGATCGAGCTGAGCATTTCTTTTTTTGGCCGAGGCAACCATCACACCTAAGTTCGCCTTCAGCGAATCTTGCCCGGTGAAAGTTGAAAAGTGACCCGGTCGCAGGGTCGCCTCAACGCCGAAATCTTCGTTCTGAAGGGTCGTCTCAATTGTAGAATTTTCTCTTGGCATGTTAACTCAGAAGTTGAAGTGCTTTCTTTAACATGGTTTCAAAGTCAGCGTCGAGGTCCACATTTTCTCGAACTCTCTCCAAAATGCCGTCAACGCGGTTGGCTTTGTATCCAAGATTGAGAAGCGCGCTGAATAACTCATCGTCTTGGGCACTTTTGGTAGGCACATCAGATTCAACAATGATAATATCGTCAAACTTGGATTTCAATTCAAGAAGTAAACGCTGTCCGGTTTTCTTCCCAATACCTGATATTTTAACGAAACGAGGAAGGTCATCATCTTGGACCGCTCTCGCGATTTCGCTCGCGCTCATGTCAGATAGAATAGCCAAGCCGATTTTTGGTCCGATGCCAGAAACGGAGATGAGTTTACTAAATACAAATTTATCTTGGTCATCTTTAAAGCCATAGAGTTGAATCGCATCTTCCCTGACCGCGGTATGGATAGCCAATGTTATCTCTTGGCCCTCTTGGGCACGAAGCTTCTCCGCCGTTCCAATCGGAATGTGCACCAGATATCCTACGCCTTGAACATCAATGATACATTGATTTAAATTAATTCCGCAATAGGTTCCAGATAGTCGTGCAATCATGGTGTCTCTTTAGTGTTGGTTTGGAAGGAGTCGAGCTTGAACACGTGCAAGATGGCAGTGACATATTGCAACCGCCAGTGCATCAGATGCATCTTCGGCCAGATCAGAACGAATCCCCAGAAGGCGTTTGGTAAAGTGGGCCACATCGTCTTTTTTAGCCCGTCCATTTCCCGTCACAATCTGCTTTACCTTTGCCGGAGCGTATTCAAATAACTCAAGATCAAACTGTGCGGCGACGAGTAGAAGCACACCCCGTGCATGGCCCAACTTAATCGTCGAATTGATATTTTTTCCCGCAAAGACCCTTTCCACAGCCGCCACATCGCAATGATATTCTTCCAAAACATCTTTCATTCCCGAATAAATAATGGAGAGTCGTTCGGAAAAAGTATCGCCTTTATTCGCGTTGATTCTTCCCGAACAGATATGGGTAAGCGTGTTTCCATTTTTTTCTACGATGCCATAACCCGTGTAACGGCTGCCGGGATCGATTCCTAAAATTCTCATTTAAGTCTGTCTTTTCTTTAGGCAACCCTCCGTGGTCGCCGTTGTTGAATTTCCAGATGACGGAGGATCATCGGCTCTATGTTTAACTCAGAATCGGGTCAATGAACAGCAATCTTACTTTGTGTATTTGATTAAAACCAAAACCGTCTGGAGGAGGAATTCAAAAATCTTCACGCAAGTTGTAAGGCTGTTCTTGTGCGACCCTCTGTGGTCGCCCTCCGATGATGTAACACCGCCTCTATCCCGGTGAATCGCCAACGAGCTTCTCCAGAATAAGTTCGGCTGGATGCCATGCCCGTTTTGATGTTCCGTCCTTTATCTGATGACGACAAGATGTGCCCGGCGCGATGACGCGCTTGTTTCTTTTTCGAACTTCTGGAAAAAGCACCAGCTCGCCGATTTTCATCGATATATCATAATGCTTTTCTTCATACCCAAAGGAACCCGCCATTCCACAACACCCCGTCGCCAAGGTTTCTACATCGTACCCAAAATAGCGCAGAGCTTTTTCTGTTCCCGTCGTGCCCACGAGCGCTTTTTGATGACAATGCCCGTGAAGAATCAATCCTTCCCTTTCCCCCTTTGCCTCAAAGTTGAGTTCATCGATCTTGCTCGCAATAAAATCATCAAAAATCATCGAACGCGCCGCAATATCCTCAGCAATCGATTTAATATCTTTATTTACTAAATCAACTTGCTCATCACAAAAAGTAAACAGAGCGCTAGGTTCAATACCGACGATTTTTCGCTTGGGATACTTTTCTAATAAAGGCGCTAATTTTCTCACATTCTTATTCATCAAGCTTTTCGCTTTTCGAACCAACCCCTTCGACAAATAGGAACGTCCATCGTCTTTAATGGGGAGAAGTTCTACACCAAACCCAAGCGCACGAAGCACGTCCACTACCGCTTTTCCGATCTTTGGCTCGGTGAAGTCAATAAAAGGATCCACATAAAGCCATAGCGTTTCCCTTTTCCCTCCGAAGGCTCGAAAGCTCTTCGTTAGGGGTTTTTGTATTTGGGGAAGCGCCCTTTTATCCGATACTCCTGCGAAGGCTTTTAAAAACGATTTCGTGAGGCCCAAACCCGAGCCCCAATTCGCAAGACCTGGTGCCCACGCCGCCCGTCTCGCATTCTGTGCGTAATGCCCAAAGAACCATGATGAAAAAGACAACCCTTTTTCATCATGATATTTTTGTAAAAACTCAACCTTCATGCGGCTCATATCAACGTTGGCAGGACATTCGCTCTTACAACCTTTACATGACAAACACAGGTCCAAAACATCGTAAGCATAGTTACTTTCCAGAGCGGCCTTCCCCTCGTTTAGAAGTAAGGTACGCAAAACATTTGCACGTCCCCGGGTCGAATCCTTTTCATCTAAAGTCGCCATATAACTTGGACACATCGTACCGCCAGCTTCAGCTTTTTTTCGGCACACGCCTGCACCGTTGCACTTTTCTACCGCACGGAAAAACCCCATGTCGTTAGACCAATCAAAATAGGTTTCAATCTCCGGCGTATCCAAACCTATGGGGAATCGAAAGTCCTCCGTCATAGGATTGGGGTTTACTATATTATTCGGATTCAGAATCCCCTTGGGGTCAAACATGGCTTTTGTTTGCCGAAACAATTCAACAACCTCATCCCCCATCACACGTGCGATGAGCGGCGAGCGTACTTTTCCATCCCCATGTTCACCGGAAAGAGAACCTCGATATTGAACGACCAAATCTGCGACATCTTCGGCAATGCGAATGAATTTATCAATATCAGCGGGATCTTTTAGATTGAGCTCTGGACGAATGTGCAACTCACCAACCGAGGCGTGGGCATGATAGACAGACTCGCTTTCCTCACGGGCCATGATGTCCATTACGCCAGCAACATAGGCCGGTAAATCAACCACGGGAACGGCCGTATCTTCGACCACGCTCACCGCTTTTTTATCACCAGGAATACCCATCAAAATACCCAGACCTGCCTTTCTTAAGGCCCATACTTTTTTGTCGTTCGGGGGTCTGATGATTGGGTAGGCAAAACCCAACGCTTTGTCCTTAAAAACTTCAATGATGGTATTCAATGCAAGGTCAATG
>JALSKP010000561.1 GCA_026988815.1 Myxococcales bacterium
AGACAAGGGCATCTTATATTGTGGATTCAGTGATGGGTACCTCGGTGCGTTCCAGATTGATACTGGAGACGTAATATGGTCGGTCAATCTTTCAGATGGGCAAACAGAATTTAACGACATCAATGATGAAGTGTTTTTGAGTGGCGACAGGCTCTATGCTGCATCGTATAGTGGCGGTGTTTACGCGTTGAATCTCGAAGACGGGACGACAATTTGGCATTCCAAAGTGCGGGGGGTTGCAGACTTTACGACCTCATTTGATGGTGTTTTTATTGCGACCTCGACCAAAAAAATTGCAAAGATTGACAAAGAAAATGGCGACGCCCTTTGGAGTTTTAATCTTAAGCAAAGCGCACCGATTGATGTGCTCAGCGTTGGCGACTACCTCATTGCAACAACTGCAAATGGTCCGCTTTACGTTCTTGATTCAAAAACGGGCTACCCCTTCGAAAAATGGGTCGGAACAAATGGTTCCAGCGCTCCTCCGGTCTGGGGAGCAAATCGGCTTTATCTTTTCACGGACTCTGGCGAAGTTGTTGCAAAACGTATTGGTTGGCAACGCGGTCGTTAAGGTCTAAGGGTTTTGATAGGATCCAGATACACTAAAATAAGGTTCATCGATGGGTAAGTATTTTTTAATAGGATGCGTTTTTACTATTTCGTGTGGTCCCAGGACGGGTCAAGTTCTTCCCATCAACGAGGAAGCGAAACTAGAAAAAACAGATCTCCTTCCAAGAATTGATGGTAACCCACTGTCGGCACTTCCGATTGCAGATCCTCAACTCAAGGTCGCGTGGGCCGTAGGAAAGGAGATGCTTGAACCCAAACCTCCACTTCCAGCACCGAACGCAAAAGCGAAAGAGAGTGCGCATTGGCTTCGCGAATTTAACGATTGGACGCGTTTGTTTTTCTCCGCACGACACCAACTCATCAAACGATTTGGTGAGTTGAATGCCAATAAAGAAGTAAACTTGTTTAGTAATTTATTGTTCGCAAACATCGATGCGCGTTTTATTGAGACCTTGAAAACGATTGTCCCACCTGAAGCGCTGTCTAAGCGATCCAAGGATTTGGTTCAACAGAGTATCGACCTAAAAATATCGGTGTTATTAAATGCCGCGCTGGCCGAGTACCAATCGGCCGCTGATGGATTGACGAGGGCGCATCCCCTCATGCAAGGATGGAAAGATATCTGTGCATCCAATCGCACGATGCTACGGACGATGATTCCAAACTATGATCGCATCGCCTTAGAGAAGAAAGTCATATCCGCGGGTTATCTTTTCGACGAACCAGCGGCCTTTTGTGAAATGAAACCTTCATCTCAGTTTTCGACCTTTCGCGGAAATCCCAGTGACCCAAAAAAAAAGCAACGTCTTGTGTTGTTTATCGACCCTGATGTTGAAAAGATTTTTGCGTCGAATGAGAGGGGACTGAAAAAGTTTCGTAACAATATTTACAAAAATATTAGAAGCCTAACCAAAGCGAGACCTATTTCTATGGCTGATGTTGAGAAGGCAGAACGCCTTGTTCGCGAAAAAAAGATATCTCAAACAGGTAATGTTTGTGGGGAGGAAGCACCGATTGAGGCCGTCTTGCAGATGGAGTACAAAAATCTTCTCATCGCTCAGGTCCAGACCCAGCATGTCACAAATGCGTGTCTGGAATATTCGGAGGTGGAAAGGAGGATGGTGAAGAAGAAAGGATGTATACAAAACGAAAAACTGTTTTTGAAAGTAGGAATCAATGCGTACGGCTATCCTCGATTCTTTGACACACGTTCATTAGAGGTCGCCTTAAAAACGGCCGATACTACAAAAGCCAAAGATTGGATTCGTGCCTCGAAAGAATTGAAATCGCCAAGATCTCGAAACCTACTTGGCGCTTTGATGGGCCTATCAGTGAATTCGTCCTTCTATTCCACACGTCGTTTTTATCATCGCCGACCTGAAAATAGTTGGTTTGAGGAGGGGCGAAAACTCGACGCCTTGAAGGCGTGCAACCTTTCCCAGGAAACGATGAGCTACGATCTTTCGTGGACAATTTCTCCCCAAGGCGCCAGTGAGAATATCGAAGTATCGTGGGTAGAGGCACCGTCGGATCAACAGAAAGAAGCCAAAGCTTGCCTTGAGAAGAGCTTGAAGGAAATGCCGTGGCGCTGCCCCCAGGATGGTAAATCTCAAGTTGAGAAGGTACGCGTTTGTGAACAGAGTTATCACGGATGGCGAAACTGAGAATCCTACTCTAGGTCTTGCTTGGTAAGTTTGTTTACGATCGAAAAGAAGAAAGTGTTTCAATGTTCCCTCACTGAGCGCGGCCGAAAATCCACACCTTCAGAAAGCGCGGTTCTGGAGAATAACCAGAATCTTTCACTTAATGGAAACCTCAGATTACATAGGTTTGGAACACAGTTAACCCTCTGCCAGGTCCAGTGTTATATTATGCCTCAGCTTGGTGAGAAGAATACCTTATCTCGTTGCTCGATACGGTAGCCCTAGCCAGATTAGAAAGATTCTGAAAATGAAGGGAAGGGCTATTAAGGAAGCGACAAATAGGTTGATTGTGAGCGCCAGTCTCCCTCGGTCGACCAGAAGAACATTAGGCTTCCCCCGCTTAGTCTGTCGACAACTTCGCTTGTGATATCGGGGTCAAGCGCCGCGCAACCCCAAGTCGGAACAACCCAACCCTCTTTTTCAACGACGCTTTGCGCGCTGCCATTCCACGGATGCACAACAATATCGCGTGCACGAACCTTGTCATTAAACCCGACTTCCAATCCATCCAAACGCATCGAGTACCCATAATCCCCAGTGTAGGCTTCGGCCGTCTTTATCATTCCAAGGCTGGATTGATGACTTTCTGGAATATTTGAGAAAAGGGTAGAGTACCCAAGATCTTCGCCTTTAATGGAAGCACGACCATGGGCAACGTGTAGAGAGTAAAGCAGTTCGGCTGTCGATAAATGTATCGTCCATTGACGTTTGACGCTTGAGTGCAATGAAAAATCAATCACCGAATATTCCAAACGCTTGGTGTCCCCGCGTTCCCAAGCTCTGCGAAAAGCGAGCATCGCATCGTCGGCGAGGTCGGCCTTCATTCCAAATTTAACAAAGTCAGCGGGACGGTTGAGGTGAATGGAGAGTTCAAAATCTCCCGCGTAGCCCATGCCATTTTCATCCGTCCATGTATCGACGGCAATCCAATAGGTTCCTGGCTCAAGGTATCCGCCTGCTGCATAGTGTCCGCGATCGATGCATTTTTGATTATTATTTTCATGTAGAAGGTGGACGTCAACATCGACGTCGACGCCTTCCTCAGTAATTTCTGCGGCGAGGAAACCAGGTTCCTTTAGAACGATTTTATATAAACGCTCAGGTCCGCTTTCGTTGGTTTGATATTCACAACCGTAACTATCCCAAAGGTTTCTTCCATCAATGGTCGAATCGACGATCTGTACAGGGAAGGTGTTAAAACATTGGTCTTCTTGGAGGCAGATCTCTACATCATTACCTTCGTTTTCGGAGCTGTCCTCTTTCATCCCTTCGTTCACATCTGAGGCCGTGTCGGGGACACTTTTTGTGCCCTTCTCCGAGGGGGCTGCCTCGCTGTCTTCGGGAATTTGGGTCTGGTTGATGTCGTCTTCGGGAATTTGGGTCTGGTTGATGTCGTCTTCGGGAACGCAGGACGTGACAACCAGGAAAAGGAACAGAAAGGATACTGTAAATGATGTTGTTTGCATCCATACGAGATACCACGAGGGTATCGGTGGAGGAAAGGATGCCCATACGCATAAAAGCAAGAATATTGATCCACTACTCGATTTCTTGTGGCGATTAATTTTCGTTTGTTGCCACAAGTGAGGTGTTTAACTTGGGCATAATCTTTTTTAGGAGTTTCAAATGAAGCGTGTTTTAATATTAGGTGGTGGTTTCGCAGGCGTGGAATCTGCAATTTATCTCAAGAAAAATAAGTTTGACGTGACCTTGGTCAGCGATCGTGACTTTTTTTACATCTACCCAACTTCCATTTGGATACCGACCGGGGCTTTGGAGTCCGAAGACGCTCGGATCTCGCTCGATGAACTTTCAAGGAAGCATCGCTTTGAACTCATCGTTGATCCGGTGGTCGACTTTGACGCCTCCACGAAAAAAACGACCCTGGAGAGTGGCAAAATACTGGAAGGATTTGACTACCTTGTCATCGCCTTGGGCCAAAGTAAACTCGGTCACGACGGCATCGAGCATACCCTTTCAATTTGTGGAAAGCCCAAACAAGCGACCGATCTCTACGACCGTTTGGACCTGCTCGTACAAAGAAAGTCGGGAAGAATCGCGATGGGTTTTGGCGGCAATGCAAACGATAAGTCGGCAGTACGTGGAGGACCTGCATTTGAGTTGATGTTTAATGTCGACACCTATCTGCGAAAGAAGAAGATGCGAGAGCATTTTGAACTCACCTTTTTTGCCCCCATGGCAGAACCTGGGAAAAAGATGGGGCCCGAGGCATTGAAAGTGATAGATAAAATGTTCAAATCAAAAAATATCAAACGAAGGGTAGGAACAAAGATTCTTCGTTTCGAAAAGGATGGGGTTGTTTTTACGGATCAAACAAAGCTTGAGGCTGATTTGATAATGTACATCCCTGCCGGTACCGGGCATCACATCACGACAAAGGCTGGACTCCCATTGAACGAGGCGGGTTTCGTTAAGACCAATCGTTTTTGTGAAGTGGAAGGGTTTGAAAGCATTTATGCCGTCGGGGATAATGCGGCACTGATGGGACCCAAATGGAAAGCAAAACAGGGGCATGTCGCCGAGGTGATGGCCAGAAACGTGGCCCACAACATTGCCTTACATGCCAAAGGAATCCAAGAGGGCAAGAAAAGTTATGTCGAGCATCTGAGCATTCTTTGTGTGATGGATACCGGCGATGGGGCGGCCTTTGTTCAGCGAGACGAGCGCGCTTCTAAGATCATCCCTATGCCTATTTTTGGCCATTGGATGAAGAAGGGATGGGGTTGGTATTTCAAGAATTCTAAGCTTGGTAAAATTCCTCGTATTCCAGGAATGTGAAAACTCTAAAAAAATATTCTAAGACGATAGTCCGACATGAGCAATGTTTTCGGGCGTAAGCTGCCATAGTGTTTTATTATTTAAACAAAAGAGATGTAAGCACTTGCTTTCTTTTGTCTCGGTCCTATGATGTTTATATGACTTTGTTAAGGAGATGAAATGAAGAAACTTGGTTCCGGTAAACTTAATCTTGCAGCAGGCTTTTTTGTTATCGCCTTATTTATGGCCTACGGGTTTTTCCTCATCTATCTCAGGGATTTTGCTCCCGGAAAAGAAGAATGGATTGCCGCCTATTCTTCTGGAAAGCATTTTGAAACACGACTTGCCCACGTTCATGGCGCACTTTTTTCCGTCCTAAATATGATTCTCGGTATCGCCTTGATTCATATGCAGGCCGCGAAACAAAATTTGTTAAAAGCTGTTGAAGGATTCGGACTTCTTGGTCTATTAATGCCTCTTGGAATTTTAGCTGAAGTGTATTTCGGAGCGCCTCCCTTTTTAGTGCTCCTCGGCGGAATCTCGATATTAATTTCTTTTGTACTTGCCGGCGTTGCGGCCCTACAATCTAACCAATGAGAATCGAAACAAGAACAAGTAGCCTCGCCTACCCAATATTTGACGATGAAGTACTTATTATGACCAGACAATACGAAGATACAAAAACACGCAGACGACAAGTCGCAGATGCCGCGTTACAAACAATTATGCAAGATGGTGTCGGAGGATTTACGACCCGTGCCGTCGCCGAACGCGTCGGAATAAGCGATGGAACCTTGTTCCGTCATTTCGGGAGTAAGAAAGACATCATGCTTGAGGCCATGTCGCGGCTCGAGGTTGAGCTCCTAGGGACCCTCCTACAAACAGGAACACCCTTGGAAAATTTAGAATCCTTCTTTAAAGAGCGCGCCATTTTTGTTGGGGAAAAAGATGCCGTAGGTGCACTCGTTTTCTCAAGCGAGCTTTTACATCTCGTCGGTGATGATGGTAAGAAAAAGCTCAAAGTATGGCGCCGCAAAACCATGAAATTCCTAGGCGATCAACTTTCGATTCTTCAGGAAGAAGGGCGCACGCACCCCGAACTCGATATTATGGAGATGAGTATGCTTATCCAAGGAACGCTTTTGACCTTCGCCATGCAACGAACGGTGAAGAACAGAGGGACACGCAAAGAGCTTGACCAACGTATAAACAAGGCTTGGAAAGTTCTGTTCACAGTTTTATTTGTTTAATTTTTTAGATTTATTCATTTTTTTTAAGAGGAGTTGTGATGAAAGTAAGTGCTTACATTGTATTGGGATTTTTGGGGTTGGGTGCCTGTAAGGAAACCCAAACACAAACAGAGGTCTCAAAAGCCCAAGCCGTACACACGATTGAAGTTCAAAGGGGGGATATCACAAAAGGTCACCTTTACCTGGCAAACGTCGCCGCCAGCCAAAGCGTGAAGATTGCCGCTCAGGTTCCTGGTACTTTTTCTCGACCCAAGATCGCTGAGAACACCGAAGTAACTAAAGGAAGGGTTATCGGCGCGATTCTAACGCCCGATATTGGAGCAAGGGTTTCGCGTGTAAGGGCAGAAAGAAAACGAGCAGAAAGGGAGCGCGACTTTGTGTGTCAGATGGCCAAAACCGATAGCGCCCTCGCCAAGAGCGGTGACCTGAGCCGCTTTGCGCTTGAGAAAAGTACCAAGAATTGCGAATCCGCACAGCTCGCTGTGACGGCCGCAAAATTTGCCGAAAAAGAAGCGCGTTTCACAAAAGGTAAAGCCACCGAGCGTGCTCCATTCGATGGTAGAGTTTTGAAATATTTAATCGACGACGGACAAAAGGTCGGGCCCGGATCGCCGATTTTATTGTTCGGCAGCCAACGCCAATACCTAAGTGTACGGGTTCCCGAAGGCGAGTTGAAGGCGCTTAAGGTTGGTTCAAAAGCGGTATCAGATCAAGGCGATGGAAAAATCATAGATATCGGTGCTCAGGCTTTTGGACCAGCACGTCTGGTTGAGGTTCGCGTCGAACTGGATAGCCAAGATTATCTTCTTCCCGGTAGTAGTATTAAAGTAACCTTAGTTACTAATCGAGAAGAAGGGGTAACATTGATTCCGCTCAGCGCTTTAGGAGAGGACGAGAATGGGAATTTTGTGGTCATCGTTAAAGATGGGAAACAGCAGCGACAAAAGGTCACCACCGGATTGCGTTCAAAAGGGATGGTTTCGCTTCTGGCTCCTTTGGAAAAGGGAACACGCATTATCGATGGAGGGCTATCAAGCCTTAATTCTGAAATGCCAATTTGGGAGGTAGCGCAATGAGTTTCGCAGGATTTTTCCTTAACAATAAACACGGCGTTTGGGCCATTGTCGTTGCGGCCGTGCTGCTCGGTTGGAGTGCCTACATGAAAATTCCGGTGAGGCTCTTTCCAGACACGGCACCACCTTTAGTAAATGTCGTTACGAGTTGGGCTGGCGCTACCGCCTCCGATGTCGACCGAGATTTAACCAATGTTCTTGAGTCCGAATTCGCATCCTTGGAAGGCGTGGCTCGGACGACGACTACCTCTCAAGACAATCTTTCCATGGTCACGATCGAGTTTCAGTACGGAACCGATGTAAGAATGGCAGCGGTGGATGTTCAAAATGCGGTCAATCGTATTCAAGGAGATCTTGCCCTAGGCGCCGATGCTCCTCGTGTGCTGACTTTCAGTACCGCGGATCGTCCCGTGTATACGGTCGGTATCGCCGGGAAAGATATGCTCAAGGCGCGTCAAATATCCGAAGACGTGATTATGCCGCGTTTGCAGTCCATCCCAGGCGTTGCAGCGGTCGACGTTTTTGGTGGCTATATTCCCAAAGTCATTGTTGATGTTGACCCAAAGAAAAATAGCCAGGCTTATCATGTACCGCTTCCTAATATTGCCGCGGCGATCCGCGACAGCAATTTATCCATGCCTGCCGGTCGTGTACGTTCCTCGAGAAGTGAAACGATGTTGCGTGTTGATAACAGAGCGAAACGAATCGAAGAGTTCGAGGATATCGTTCTTCCTACGCCTGACGGTGGTCAAATTCGCTTAGGTAGTCTTGCGACCTTTCGTCACGGCGCGGCGCAAAATGATGCGCTCTTTCGCATTAACGGAAAGCCCGCAATTGCTATTCAAGTTTACCGTTCCGAAGACGCCAATACCGTTAGTGTTGTGCGGGCTGTTCAGAAAGTAGTCCTAGACTTAGAGAAAGAGCAAACCACGGTCGACTTTATCGCGGGCGAAGAAACAGCAAGCTTCACTGACCAATCGGTTTCCAATTTGTTGGCCAACGTATGGCAAGCCTTGCTTCTGGCGGCACTGATTTTGTTTCTTTTCTTGGGGAGAGCAAGAGCTGCTTTAGTAACAACCTTTACCATGCCTTTGGCCTTTGGGATCACCTTTGCGGTGATGTGGCTCATGGGAATGGAGTTCAATATGGTGACTTTATCTGCTGTTATTCTCGCTGTGGGAATGGTAGTTGATGCCTCGGTTGTCGTTTTGGAAAACATCATTCGATTACGCAATACTGGCTTGAGTCCCTACGAGGCCGCAAAGCAAGGCACCGACGAGGTCTTAATGCCCGTCATGGCTGGCGCGGCGACCACCCTTATTGTTCTGATTCCACTCATGGCTCTAGAGGGATTTATTGGTCGCGTTTTCGGACCCCTGGCCTTAACTTTGGTGATTGCATTTTCATCCTCGGTTATCGTTGCCTTGATCGTCGTTCCCATTCTCACCCTTTACATCAAGGATGATGGCGCGATCGAAAGAGCTGCAGAAATAATCAGTAAACCCTTTCGCGTCTCAATGGATTACACTCGGGAAGGGTACCTTTCCTTACTCAACTTCGGCTTGAGATTTCGCTGGGCCATCGTCCTCTTCGCGCTCATTTTTTTGGGCGCAGGCGTTTACGGACTCTTGGCTGGAGGTATGAATTTACTTCCACGCATGGATGGTGGGGCCTTTACGATTTCTTTGGAAACCGCGTCGGGAACGCCAGTTGTGGAAACGAATAAAGTGGTTGAGTCTGTCGAGGCCATCCTCAAAAAACATAAAGAAGTCGTGTTGGTCCAATCGCAATCTGGGTTCGAGCCGGGGATGAAATTTGCCGGCGGATCGGGCGTGATGGGATCAACCCAAGGTTTTTTGAGCGTGAACTTATCGCCGCGAACAGACCGAAAGAAAACAATTTGGGATATCGAAAAACAAGTACGAGAGGACATCAATAAAATTCCAGGCATCGTTAATGTGGTCATCAAGGAGGTCGGCAATACTGCAAAACCAACGACCCGAGCCCCCGTTATTGCAAGAATTACCGGGCCCGATCTTCGCGTCATTGATAAACTTGCAGGACGCGTGGTGACCGCTTTGGAAGGTGTGGATTCTCTCGTCGAGCCTTCTCGCTCTTGGCGAAAAGATATGAAACGCGTTCTCATTGACGTCGATGAGGAGCGCGCTGCAGCGATTGGTTATACACCCCGAAAAATCGGACAAATGCTCGTAATGGGTGCCGAAGGTATCGGAGCAGGAACGTGGACCAAAGGAGGTAGAACGAGCGAAGATATCGAAGTTAGGTATACCAAATCTAAAGAAATCGATGCGGCTGCGATGCTCGACTGGCCGCTATTTGTGGCCAACGGAGATGTTGTCCCCATTCGATCCGTCGCAAAAATTCGGCGTGTTACTGAGCAGGGTTTGTACACTTCCATTAACCTCAACCCGGTTCTTGATATCTTGGCTCAAGTTGACGGACGACCTTTAAACTTCGTCGTAGCTGATGCAAAAGCAGCCATGTCCACACTCGATTTTCCAGACGGATATAATGTCACCATTGAAGGCGAGAATAACGATTTGGATGAATCCAGACTTTCGATTCTACAGGCCTTGTTGATGAGTGTTATCGCAGTTTACTTATTATTGGTTGCCCAATTCCACTCGTGGAAGCATCCAGTCACGGTAATGATGGCCGTTCCTTTGAGTCTTTCAGGCGTTGCGCTTGCGCTTTTCATTGTTTCCAAACCGGTATCGATGCCAGTGATGGTCGGCCTCGTTCTCCTCGTAGGAACGGTGGTCAACAACTCTATTTTGCTCGTGGATTTAATCCGGAAAAGTCGAGCAGAGGGTGTGGAGCGGCATGAAGCTCTGCGTATCGCGGTGTCGAGTCGATTTCGTCCCATCATGATGACCTCCATTTCTACGGTCGTCGGGATGATTCCACTCGCCGCGGAATTAGCATTAGGTTCAGAACGTTTTTCACCGCTCGCAATTGCGGTAATTGGAGGCATGATGGCAGCTACACTACTTACGATGGTTGTGATTCCGGTACTTTATGATTTGGCGGATAGTATTTCTATCCCTTGGAAAAAGGTACCCTTACTTACTATTATACTACTCTTCATTCCCATGGGATTGGGGGCCCAAACCTTGGAAAAAAACGATCTCAAACAAGCGTGGAAATACGTCCAGACCCATCCCGCTATTTCGGCATCGAAATTCAAAATGGAAGCCGCAGAAGCGAAATCTCAATCCCTTCATCAACGTCTTTTTCCAAATATTGTTCTACAAGCCAATGCGACACTCTTAAGTGATGTTGAACCTGCGCTCATTAAACTCCCGATCAAACTCCCCGATGGATCTGATCCAGACCCCGTACAATTGGGTGAAGTCGTCCGTGATCAATATGGTGTTGGAATCACGCTAACCCAACCCCTCTTTGTTGCAGGTTT
Organism: Myxococcales bacterium; assembly: GCA_026988815.1. GTDB lineage: Bacteria > Myxococcota_A > Bradymonadia > Bradymonadales > Bradymonadaceae > CALJNB01. Next base: position 10,811 of record JALSKP010000561.1, read on the forward strand.
GATGGAGGCCAAACGAGCAGCACAAGCTGGCCAAGATCTCGCTGCGGCCGAAAAAGAAATGAACCGTAGTGAATTATGGTTGAGTCTTGTGCAAGTTTGGTACGGTTACGAGGTTGCCAAAGAAATCGTGGACATCCAAAAAGAAGTGGTCGATGCGGCGAAGGCCAGGGAAACACGTGTCAAGCGTCTGGTTCAAGGAGGGCGTGCAACCCAACTCCAGCTTTCTGTATTGTCTTTAAAGAGAGCCGAAGCCGAACAGAGTCTTGCCGAAGCAATGGAGGGGGCGACGAATCTAAAGTACGCGCTGGCCGCGTTGACGGGTAAGGAAATGGAGCAAGAAGAAGTTGATATCGTAAAGCTCGCTAATGCGTCCCTACATTCGGAATCTACGAAAGGAAAATCGCCAACGATTCTCCAAGCCGAGTCGCGATATCGGGCCGCCGACGCAATGTCAGATGTCGCTGGCGGTCAACTCCTTCCCACACTCGTCTTGCGATTAGGTGCGCAGTACGCGAATCCGAATAAACGTTATTTTCCAATCAAAGACGAATGGAATGGCAGTTGGGATGCATCCATTGTTTTCTCTTGGAACATCGATCTTGGTGTAAAATGGTACGAGGCCAAGAGTGCTGAACGTACAGCTGCGGCAGCAAAGTCTGGCGTCGAGGCCGTGAAACGCCAGACAGAATTGAGCATCAAGCAAAACGCGGGGGTTCTTAAACTCTCCGAAACTAAATTAAAGGTCGCTGCTGAACGTGTAAAAATTGCCAAAGACGCGCTTCGAACATCCGAGAAAGCGATGGGCGAGGGAAGGGCGACTTCGTTGGATATCATAGAAAGATATCGAGATCTTGGACTGGCCAAAGCGGCACAGCAAAAAGTAGCATTGAGCATCGTTATATTGACTGAACAAAAACGGGCCTTGAATGGCAAGTTTGGATTCGATGGAGACGAATGAAAGCAAGCGCGTGCATTGCGCTTCGCAAAACTATAGAAACACAGCAACCCAAAGGAGCGCTTTATGAAACAACTCGCAATTTTTTCCCTACTCTCACTTTTTTTGATGACCTCATGTGAGGACTCGCCGAAGGCGCAAGCCCAAGACTCTCCGGTGGAAAAGAAAGAGGTCGTCGAAAAAACAAAACCAGGCCAAGACACAAAGAAAGACGACAAGGTGAAGGTGCCAAAAGAGCTATCTTTAAAAGATCTGATGATCCAACTTGGGAAGGATATGAACGGAATCAATGACGGGATTTGGCAAGAGGACTTCCCTGCGATCGCTTCCTCGGCGGCGGCGATTTCTGGACATCCTCACGTTGGAGCCAGCACGCGTGCACGGTTGAAAAAGACGCTTGGTAAGGACATGATGCTTTTCGGTAAAGGGGACAAAAAGGTACACGATACGGCTTTACGTTTGGGTGAGGCCGCAAAGGCGAAAGACATGAAGTTGGTGCTCACCGAGTTAACGAATTTGCAAAATGGGTGTGTGGAGTGCCACGCAAGCTTTCGATCTCGATTGAGATAATATCGACCTACTGCGACGATTTGGAAAAATATTTTTCCTTGTCGCCCCAAAGTCTTTTATAAAGGTTCGTATTTGGTTGGAAAAAGGGAGTCTCCCCTTGGATGTTAAAGCGAGATTGCTTGCAATAAATCGCTTTTAAGGTCTTCTCATCGGATTGTCAGGAACAATTCCTGATACGCGAAAAAAATGGTAAGAGTAGATCGACCAGAAGTGTGGATCGGAAATGAAACGAAAATTATTCTACTTAAGTGCTATTATTTTAGGAGTGCTCATCGTTATGGTATTGATCACCGCAACAATTTGGCCTGTGTTGAACAGCGTCGAGACCGGAAAAACGCCTGAATATCCTAAGGTGATTCCGATGTATTATAGCACCTCCCCAACGCGTGTTCTGGACGAAGTCCAAGCCTCATTTAAGGCGCTTGATAAATTCGCCCTCGTGGAGAGCGATATCGAAAGCAAAGTCGTGAAGGGCACGCGTACAACAGGATTGTTTCGTTTTGTGGATGATATTGAAGTCAGCGTCGTGGCCAATACCGAGTTTGTTGCAAAGGTAAACGTCAAAAGTTCCTCGCGCGTGGGGAAGGGCGATTTTGGACAAAATGCCAGAAATATTCATGTCTTTTTCTCCGAATTGAACCGTCGATTGGGCGCCGTTCGAATTGAACCTAAAGTCGAAGAGGACGAAAAAAAGAAAGCCGAGAAATAGAAGAACTTCTAGAAAGACCACTCTGTTGAAATCATGAAATGGTCTGAGGCTTTGGCATTTTTGTGAATGCGAGGCGAGGTAAATCTTCCCTCGCTCGCACAAATATAATCGATTCGAATGCGGGGATCGGCCGCAGGAAAACTAAGACGAGCACCGTTGAAATCTTGAACCCTTTCCTCACTTTGATCAAAGTAACTCTCACAGTCCTGGACAAGGTCAAAAAGTCCAGCCTCTTGGAGAACCTTTGATTCCTCGTTGAGGTCGCCCATAAGGAAGGTCAATCCCTCCAATTCGTTGATCGTTTTCACAAGCGTCTGAATTTGTGTTCCGCGATCCTCGATCCAGGAAAGATGCGTGGTAAGCAAGTTTACGTTTTTTGATGCTATCTGAAAGCTGAACAGGGCAAGCTTTCGCGGCTCGTCAAGATCCTGAAACAAGGATATGATTTTTGGCGCACCTATTTTAATATTGGAGAGCAGAGCACATCCATATTGTGCGTCACCTTCGACAATAGCTGGTATAAAGAAACCAAATGCATATCCCAACTTTTGGGCCAAATATGCCGTCGTATCTCCAGGTGGACCCATTGTCCAATTTTTACCGACTTCTTGAAGCGCGACAATATCAGCTTCGCTCTCAGCGATCACCTCGGCAATAGCGTCCAAGCCCTCTTGAATGCCTAGCCGAATATTGTAACTCGCATATTTAATTTTCATCTTTCTAC
>JALSKP010000562.1 GCA_026988815.1 Myxococcales bacterium
AGTTCGGGTAGGTCGCCATTGATAATTTCGGTGAAAGTGGACTTTGATAATCCGCCGGTTTCAACGATCAGCTTTTCGAGTGTAGGGTGTTTTAGAGAAGAAAAAGATAAGCCATTACCTCCCCTCACTCTGAACTCCTTAAGAAGGGGAAAGGCACTCATCATGGCTGACTGATCGACGTTTTGGATCCAAGAAATTTCGCTTTCCTCATACGTGATATCTCCGAACATAAACGCTTCCACCTTCGGAAGGGAGGGCGCGTTATCAATGATGACTTGGGGGAGGGAACCTGGACCATCGCATTCAAAAGACCAGACGCCAATAATAAACTCGCTTACTTCTTTGGCTTTAGGATCTTTTGCAAATGCTTTGAAAAGATCACCTACTGTAACTCCATCTTCGGCATCATCATAGCTTACACGAATGCGATAGCAGAATTTTTCGGGTGAAAGAATGCCTTCTTTTGGATCGAAGTCCTTAACACTTTTCCCGTTGAATTCGCTCAGATTATAACCAATCGTCATTTTAGTCTCCGTCGTTTTGGAATGATGTCGTTGTAGAACAATTTGAATTGAGAATGATGAACAATTTCGAGCGCGTCAACGCGTTTCGCTTTTTCCTTTTCTTTCTAAATGATCAATTGCATTTGCGGTCAGGGCTGCCTTTTTTACCAGATGGTTTAGGGTCTCACGTTGATCGGAGCGTTCATGTTGGCCGTATAACCATCCCATTGCCGCGCCCATGAGTGCAGCGGGAAGTCGGCCGCGAAGAAGTTTCCCGCCTGACATAAATCCCAATTGCGCGCCCACGACCATCGTGTCGACGGGGATGGATAAGGTGTTTGAATAAGCTTGAATTTCGTCCAGGAGAGATTCGAATTGAGCACGAGCAGCTCGCCTTTCTTGTCTGGCGACGAAGCGATCGATCCGTTCGAGTTTGATTAAGAATTCGGAGATACGGCCTTCAAATTCAGTATGAGGTTCAAAAAAATTAGACATACATTCTCAATGCGAGGAGGAATCACGGTTCGTTTTGTACGCTAAAAAACGCTTCGCGCCAAGCCTTGGTGTAGCATGTGTCTGATTAAAGGCAGTCGGTTTACTTCGATCCGGCTTGCCATTGGCTGTCGGCGTGTACACAAAATGTATCGCTCGATCTGTGTACAAACTTCTAAACCTGCCCTTTTCTAATACCACTTTATGTAGGCATGAAAGCACGCTATGCGTGCTTTCAGCCTTCACAAATTGTGCGCTCAAAATCCTTGAATCTGCGTACCCCAAGGGCAGGCTTCGTGCGCATTAACGAAGTTACCCAAGGGGAAAACGGACGGGCTGCAATGATGGCCGATCTTCCTCCTCGTACACTTTACACCTATGCCGTCGAATTCAGCGTTGAGGAGGCCATCGAAAAAAACGCCGAAAAAGTGGTTTTTGAAGAACCGGTATTTATGTACGTCGATAACTTTCTCGACTTTCCGGCAGGAACCATTGTTCCTTCTGGTTTTTATGACCGTAATACGATCGCGTGGGAAGCGATGCCCGACGGTCTGGTTTTAAAAGTAACGGATATCAAAAACGGAATCGCTGTCCTAGAATTTAGCAATGGGCTACCTGAGATCGAGCGCCGAGAAATTGCAAAACACGATAAAATCGGCGATTCCTTCTGGCGCGTCCCTACCAAACATTTTAGTCCTTTTGATTTAAATTGGGGCGGTCCCTATCCACCGGGCACACAACCTTCCCCTCTACCAGGAGATGGATTTGCCCCAGATAGTTCGATGGGGCAAGAACCTGGTTCAATTATCGGATGCCCAACCCAAACCTTGGGAGAACAGGTACCGCTTAATGGGACGCCTTTCGTCCTGTCTTATCGAACCAGCCTAAAGACCTATGAAGTCAATACCGGACACGTTATTTGGTCTTTTGAATACGACGCAGCCGGTCGACTTATTGGGCTTATTGATC
>JALSKP010000563.1 GCA_026988815.1 Myxococcales bacterium
CGGGGTGTGGCGTGGGGCTTTTACTTTTTTCAAGACGGTAGTTTTGCATCCCAAATTCCATTTCTCTAGAGAGGTCCGGCATACCATCAAGAAGAATGGATGCGCATAAATCTAATAAGTTGAAATAGGCTTCATTTTTACCATTTAAAACATTTGTTCGAATCTCGGGAAGGCCGAAAGCCGTTAGGCCTTCTGTCTGCATGCTCGTTTTATCACTCCGTGCATGGATAAAAAAACTGACGACCGATTCGATTTCGTCCGATGCGCTCAATTGACGGCTGAAGGTGGGCGGAAAAGCGCGGCCGGTGGAAGGGATGAGGGTTGCCACACTTTGTGTGCCGCTCATGGCGGCAATCAGACGCACCAGAAAACGCGCGTCGTCATAGCTCGCAGATTCGACGAAGAGACGCCACGAGCACTGATGCTGGTCGGCGATGAGCAACTCTGTTTCTGCAAAAGGCGGATGGGTGTGGGTGATGCTATCGATCAAATGGTCAATTTTTGGGTCTTTTATCCAGTTGGCTTTTCGAATCCCTCGCTCGCCGGTGACCCAAAGTTCGCCAGTGTTGTCATCGCCTTCACCTAAAAGCTCTTCATCCCAAATTTCCAAATAAGTCGATGAAAGGCGAGGATAGAAATCGTCTTGCCAGGGCGTGGGCAGAACGATCATGAGTGTGTTGGGAGGACTTGGTTTTGTCATTGGACTACTCGTTTACTTTTTATAGCTTCTCATTTTTAAATGCTTTGTAAGCTCATTTACTATTTGAATTCCAAAATCAGGATCTTCAGGATGGGATTGGGCGGGCATTTGGGGCCAGTTGAAATCGATGGTGATTTGCTCGTGGGAGCCCGGTTCAAGTTGCAGACGCACAAGGCCGGTTTTGGGTCTAAGGAGAGGGAAGGGAAAAGCGTCTTTTAGATCAAAGCTTTTTTCAAAAGGTGTCCATTCAACGGAACTCAATTCCTTAAATCGGCCACGTATAAAGATGGAATGACCGATGATTTTTTGGCTGTCTAGATCGGTGAGATTCATAACATCTTCGTCGGCGGGGGAGAGGACAACGAATCCCTTACAGTATTCCCCCGGCGGCGGCGCAATTTCCCCCACCACGATTGCAGATTGTTTTTGCTTATGAAGGGCGATGACAAAGGGGGTCCCAAGTCGTGTAGACGAGCTACTCACGTGCGCGTAAGCGTTAGGGACAAATGAAAAGGAAGCCAGCGTTTGGCAGAGGTGCATTTCGACCACAGAAACGACGATGTAAATTTCGCTTATTTCGTAGTCGAGTTTACCGATTGTTCTCTTCAAGGGCGGTGTGTCTCCGGGTTGAGCGAAGGCAATGGAAAGCGATATGGGACTCTCACTTTTAACCGCACACCCTAGAACTGAGGTCAACATCATCGCGAAGATAGCTTTCATTTTCATTGGATGTTTTGTTCCAGAAGTGTCCACGAAGGTCAATGTGAGGCCAAAAAAAAAACGACCGAAGCCGTTTGTTTTCTAACAATGAAACAAGGTCTTAGTTGTTGCAGGTACCCGCGATATTGGCGATGGCAATATTGTTGTTTTCGTTACACTCGTTCTTGGTACTCATCCCATTGGCATCTTCGTCGACCGAGACTTCGATATTCCATGGTCCACCATTAGGAAGACGGACGGAGACGGAGACTTTTTCGGAATCACCGGGCTCCAAGGGAAGTTGGGTCATGCCTGATCCGACTTTGGTTTTTGTCGCGCCTTTGACGGCGTAAATCTGGACAGGAAGACCCGCACCAACACGTTCGGCGCCGGTGTTGGTAACCCAAACACTGACGAAGGCATCGCAATCGTCCAAGGAGACGGATAAGTCTTCTGGGATAAGGTCGGGAGCTGCTTCAGGGTCAAGCGAGGTCTGAGCGTTGAGACGATAGGTATTGTGGTCAACCCAGCTGATCGCCTCGTTTCTTGGAATCGCGCCT
>JALSKP010000564.1 GCA_026988815.1 Myxococcales bacterium
ATTGATAAGTTGTACGCTCCTTTTCTTGTCTTTTACGAACCCTTTTGAAGAAATAGGAAACCCGGATCGAGATGGACTAATATCGAAGTCTTCTTCGATCTCAATGAAATCCGACGCCTCACCAAGTAGCTCAAACCCTGCTTCGTCATCAAGGACTTCGAGGAACTGATCATCGGTTACGATCTGGGTCGACTCGACCGGCGGTTCCATATCGTAACCCTGACTTTGTTCGAGAAGCTTTTGTTCCAGGTTTAACTTCTCGACTTCCAATGTCCGTTTTTCAATATTAAACTGCGATTTTTCAGATTCAAAGGCCAGACGAGCGTCTTCGTTCTTTCTTTTTACCGCATTGAGCTGATCGCGTTCCTTATCAATCCGTTCTCTGACTTCGGCAAGTTGTTGACGTTCGGCGTCCAGATTCACGCCCTTTGTATTATCGCTTAACGATTCGAAATCACTGGCGTTGAAAATGATAGTAAACTCGCTTACATAGCGAGGGACCATTTCCGAAGATTGTTGGAAAGCGCTTATGAGTTCTTGTTTAAAATCAAAACATCGGTGGCGTAAGGATTGGGGTACAAATAATGCGAAGCGTTTTTGAGATGAATCGTGAATCGCTACAGGTACGGCAAGATCGTAGGTCGCTCCGGTATTTGGACAAAGCGCCTGATTGAGTGTGTTTTCGACCAGACTTCTGTATAGCGCGCCTTTTTCGGCTGTATAATCGATTGATTTGTATACCGGCCAAGAAAAAGCATCCCCATCATCGTTTAATACGAGCACGGGCGTTCTCACGGTCCCAGAATAATGTCCGGCGTAGGCTTTTTTCATCTCTTCCTCTTCGTCATTTAAAGCGGATCTTTACTACCATCTGATCCGAAGAAATCGCAAGAGAACCAGCTATGGAAACGAAAAAACCCCTAAAAGGGTAGTGTGTTCATTTTCGGGGATTTAGAAATTCTTTAAATTTTTCGTTCCCCTGATCTGCGTGGGAATGCCTAGTTCGAAGAACATTCCACGCAGATCATGGGAACGGGTTTGACCTTACCCCGATCTAGATCACGCTAAGGGAAAGGGGACTAAACAGGGGGAATGCGCCTTGAGTTCTAGCGCTGAAAACGCTCTTCGGCGATACGGTCCGCAACCACGTTCATCGGAAGATTCTCAGATGCACCTCTTTCAAAAATCTCCATCATTGTATCAAAAATAGTATCACACTTTTCGCGCACGATATTCTCGTCATATCCGATAAACTCCTGTGCCACACTGATGAGTCCACCTGCGTTATTTGCGTAATCGGGCGTGTATAAAATACCGCGTTCTTTGAGGGCTTGACCGTGATACGCTTCGGCAAGTTGATTATTCGAAGCCCCGGCGACAATCTCCACTTTTAATCGCGCAATGGTATCGTCATTCAAAATGGCACCTAAAGCACAGGGCGCGAAAATATCGGCGTCCACGTCATAAATGTCTTCGGGACCGACAACCTTTGCGCCAAATTCATCAGCACATCGTTCTGTCGAAGCCGAGTTAATATCAGCCACGGTCAAAATCGCCCCGAGATCGTGAAGTTCCTTTGCCAAGTAATATCCAACATGACCCACGCCCTGAACGGCAATATGGAGTCCTTCGATATCGTCTCTTTTATAATGAAATTTGACAGCAGCTTCTAATCCACGACGACACCCCAATGCGGTGAAGGGAGAAGGATCGCCCGATCCTGAGTCTGAACCCAGCACCGAATCGGTTTGCTTCTTAACAGTGTTCATATCTGAAACACTGGTTCCCGAATCCTCACTTGTGAGGTAACGACCGTTCAACGTGTCGACGAACTTTCCATATTCCGTGAAAATCTTTTCACGTTGGCTTTCCGATAAATTCGGCGGGCGAATGATGACTGCCTTAGCGCCACCATGTGGGAGGTTGCTTATCGCAGCTTTGTAAGTCATCCC
>JALSKP010000565.1 GCA_026988815.1 Myxococcales bacterium
TATTATTGGTTTGAAATGGTTGTTTGATTTACTAAAAGATGTCACCGATGATTCCAATGCGCGCAACCTTCTTGCACCCGACGCGTTGAAGAAAAAAGCGTATTTAACCCGACTGCTGGAACAACTCGGCGAGGGAGAAAATGCAGCCTGGCAACCTGCGGCGAGACTACTAATTAAAGGTATGGAAAGTAGCGACGCGAATATTTTATCACTTGCGATTCGTGTCGAGCATAGTTGTTGGAAAGATCCCCGGATTGCTGAAAAGCATATTGTTAAACTCGCGATTCACAAAGATGAGGATATCAGAAAAAAAGCACTCAAGCTCCTTAGTCGTTATCACAAAATGTTGTTTGAAAACACCGCTAGAGAAAGTGTGCTGTCTAAAGATTTCAAAGGGCGAAGCCAAGGCGAGTTGCGTTTTTTGATGCGCATATTTTTAGATACGACCAAAGGCGCAAAAGAGGAACTTCGTAAATTATTGAAAACCCGAGGATGGGGTGGAGAAAATGCCCGAGATTTTGCAGGCATTGCGGCAAGTGTCCTTTTGAAAGCCGGAGATACGGAATCGCGTAAGATCGTTGAGGAATATAGTGCTTCTTTTTTGACCCACTTTGCATTGAGGAAAACCTATGCCTCTGTGTTAAAACGATACAAGGTAAATGATGGCGGATAAACATGGTGTTACCCAGACCGGGCTCACGAATACACTATTTCTAAAAGACCGCGAGATAAAAGTTGAGGATAAGCTCGTCTACGCGGTAGGTCCAACCCTTTGCACCTTCTTAAATCGCATTCTTAAAGTGGTTTCCATGTTCAACGCAGATCATGCCCAGATGAATGTCGCGGCGACGGATTTTGTGGAGTGGATGAAACCGCAATTCGAAAAATTCAATGAAGAGAAGTTTTCTCTCCAAATGACGGGAAAGAATTTTTTCTTGAACGGTCAACTTCTAAAATTTGATCAACGTACCTTCGCACGAAACGCGGCCTTTAGAGACCAATTTGTGGATTGGTCGATCAACCAAATTACCTTTAATCGAGGAATCGGCGCAGGAGAAGTTGTTCAGATGGGGCACGCGATTCACAGCGCCTTACGGAGCCAATCCTTCACGCTTGAAACCTTTAAACAACCCCATCTTAAACTTGAGTCGGTTGTAGAAAAGGAACTCGACCTTCCCGAAACCGACGAAAATCGTCAGATGATTGAGCTTTATGCTGGCTTGGTAGTCAAAACGAGCATCTTTTTTGACCGGATTAAAAAAGGGGCCATTTCAAGCGCGCGTTTCGTGAAACGTATTGTTCAAAAAATCGCCGATGAAATCGACGATAACGCTTTTCTTTTTGTGGGCCTTATTAATCTACGTTTGATCGAAGGGCAGGATTTTATTCATGCGACCAATACGTGCATCTACTCGATGTTACTTGCTCGTTCATGCGGACTAGACCGACAGGATGTTGTGCGGTGCGGGATGACAGCCCTTACCCAGAATATTGAACGTTTTAGAAGAAACGAGGAAGAGGAAGAAGTCCCTTTTAGCGTCGGCGACGATACTCATTACGGAACAAATATCGGTACGGTTATTACACTGAGTGAACTTGGAGCCAACGATATTTTGTCGGCTTTGCGTCTGGTGACAAGTTATGAACGCGGGTTTCCCTACGACAGACCTCTACCCAAAAACTGGTATCAAGAAGAAATGCGTCCACATGTGTTGAGCCGCATTATCGAAATTGCCCGTCATTACGATATTTTCACCCTTGGTCTGCAAGGCGCAACGCCCATCGACGCCGACCGTGCGCTGCAAAAAATGATGAGCAATATGGGGCGACATTACGATCCACGTTTGTTTAAAATATTTGTGAATGTGGTGGGTGTTTTTCCGGTAGGCTCGATGGTGAAACTGAGTACCGGTGATCAGGCGATCGTTATTCGAAGCCCTCT
>JALSKP010000566.1 GCA_026988815.1 Myxococcales bacterium
AGTGTGCGATTAATTGGAACGATGCGTGTGAATATGAGCAATAGATTTGAACGTGTTTCTTGCATAGATTCCTACCAATTGGAGATTCTTATGAAACTATTTTTAACTCTTTTTGTTCTTGTTTTATTTTCGTGCGGGGAGAATGGGGATGAAAAGCTCGTCGGGGAGAGCGTAAGTGAGCAGATTGAACGTGGCAAAACATTATTTGCGATGCCAGTAAGCGGAGGCAATGTTTTTGCGTGCGTAGTCTGCCATGGGCTGAAGGGGGAGGGTGCATTTCGTCGTCCCGGACACCCAATGACCGGGGTTGTTGGCCGAGCAACCTACAAAAATGGACAACTTGATTCTCTTCCTGAGGCGATTAACAGTTGTTTGGATGAATGGATGAAAGCGCCGGTGTGGGAGAAGGATAGCGAAGATATGTTGGCCTTGATCGCCTTGTTGGAAAGAGATGGAAAAGGGAGCAGCGAAGAGATTAAGTTTGACGTTGTTCAACCGCCCAGTGATTTGACGGGGGGAGAGATCGAACAAGGTCGGGGCGTTTTTAATGAGAGTTGCGCGGTCTGCCATGGTGTGGATGCGGTGGGTTCTCCGCTAGCGCCGTCGTTGAGTGGAAGAACGTTGACCTTGGAGTATATCGCCGAACGTACTCGACTATCGGGCGCTCCGAAAAGCGAGATTTATGAGGATCTCACGGGGGGGATAATGCCCTTTTGGGGAAAAGACCGATTGAGCGACAAGGAGTTGATAGATGTTTCGGCTTTTCTTGTAGATTTAAAGGATAGGGTTGTGGATCCAAACAACCAGATGGAACCCAATAATGGGACAAATAACGGGAATGAAAGAAAATGTGAAAAAACACACCCAAAGATCGGCCAAGAATTGGTTTTTCAAACCCATTTTCATGGTGTGAGCGGGAAGGCGAAAATCGTCGATAATTGTACGATCCAGATAAGTGGGTTCAATTATGATGGCAATGGGATAGACGTTCGATTTTGGTCAGGGAAAGGGACATCACCGGATTTCGATGGTGGGTACGCGTTGAGCGAGGACCTTTTAAAGACCGGAGGATACTCCAATGTCAGTTATACGATTCAGTTGACTGAGGAACAAAGCTTGGATGATATCGACGGAATAAGTGTGTGGTGCGTTGCCGTGGGAATTAGCTTTGGAGATGGACGCTTTGAATAGTTGGAGAATTGAAAATTATTTTGGATCTAAAATGGAATGATTTCGTTTGAAAGTATGTTATACTTTTTAGACAGTTAACCCTCAAATAGGTTAGAAAATGAATCGACTGCTAACAACCGCTTCTTTGGCACTTTTTGGCTTGATTGCAATGCAATCTTCAGCTTTCGCATTTGAAAACACCATCACGGACACGGATCCAACCAAGGACGAAATTGTTCTCGATTTTGATGACGATCTCTCCGATGCAGAGATCAAGGCCTTTTCTAAAGGCCTAGGCCTTGATGTACATTTAAATAGTATCTATGCAGATGATCCAAATATTTACATCGCTGATATTAAAGAGGGCGATTTTCCAAAATGGAATGCGCTTCTCAAAAAGAAAGCACCAGCAGGTTGGTTAGATTCGGCCGAAGAAAACGTGGAGTACCAAGCTTTTGGCATTCCAAATGATCCACTTTATAAATATCAGTGGAATTTCAAACAAGTTAACGCTGAACAAGCTTGGCCGCATTCGACTGGGAAAAACGTCGTGGTTGCAGTCATCGATACCGGCGTTGCATTGGAAGACAAAGCTTCAAAAAATATTAAGGCTGTAAAAGATTTAGCCGGTACGGGACGCGTTCCCGGATACGATTTTGTAGATAATGACGCATTTCCTTGGGATGGACACGGCCACGGTACCCACGTTGCCGGAACAATTGCCCAGACAACAAACAACAAATACGGTGTTGCCGGTCTGGCC
>JALSKP010000567.1 GCA_026988815.1 Myxococcales bacterium
AATCTATCCTTTGAATCACTTGGTTGGTTGTTGGGTGTTCTGACCGGTGATTCGAAATCAGTAAGTGAGGTTACTAAAATTCGAAAGTTTTTAAATAATCGTGTAACCGAGACCGCGGGAAATGCGCATTTCGCATCCAAAACAACCGATGGCGATTATGTGATTCTTCATTCCGACCGCGTCGCCGATGGCGTGATTTTGGAATCGCTTATTTCAGACCAACCCAAGTCCGATTTGATTCCAAAAATCGTAAGTGGTTTAATGGCTCACCGTAAAAGAGGCCGTTGGGGAAATACCCAGGAGAACGCGTTTGTGCTCCTCGCCTTGGACAAATATTTCAATACTTACGAGAAAAAGACGCCTGACTTTATAGCCAGAGTTTGGCTCGGGGATCGCTACGCCGGGGATCACACCTTCAAGGGTAGAACCACTGAGCAACATCAAATCGATATCCCGATGCATTTTCTACCTGAGAAAACCAAGTCTGAAGATTTGATCATTCAAAAAGATGGAACAGGTCGAATGTACTACCGCGTCGGAATCAAGTACGCCCCGAAATCACTTTTTTCAGCTGCCGCATCTCACGGTTTTACGGTGGAAAGAACCTATGAGCCGGTAGACAATGACGAGGATGTAAAACGAAAAAATGATGGAACCTGGGAAATTAAAGCGGGCGCGAAAGTAAAAGTGAAAATCACGATGCTCGCGCCTACTCGCCGTTACCATGTGGCCTTGGTCGACCCGATTCCGGCGGGCTTAGAACCAGAAAACCCAGCGCTTGCTGTGGTTGGCGATGTTCCCGAAGATGCAGCCTCACAGACTGGACGAAGTGGAAGTCGCCACGGATGGTCGTATTGGTGGTATAGCCGCCCATGGTATGAGCATCAGAATATTCGAGATGAACGTGTGGAAGCCTTCAGTTCCCTCGTTTGGGGCGGCGTCCACACCTATAGTTACTACGCACGTGCGACGACCCCAGGGGAGTTTGTTGTGCCGCCAGCCAAAGCCGAAGAAATGTACCATCCCGAGACTTTCGGGCGCAGCGCATCTGATCGTGTCAACGTTGTAGATTAACCTTAGTAAAAAACCTGGGGGGGCCTTTAGCCCCTTTTTTTTTGTTTTTTTCTTTGCGATCGTAGGCTCATAATTTTAATGAGCTAATTTAGAGTGATCCCTTTTAAAAAATTCAGGATCGATGGTTTCCAATAGTTTTGGGTTTCCGTCTAAAGAAAGGTGGGTTAAATTGGGCAAATGCTCGGCTACCTGCTCGATGGTTTTCCCGTCAAAGTAACTCCATTTACCTTCTTGAATCGCCCAGAAAGCGTCACCATTATAGGATGGGTTTTTATGAAGATCGAAGGGGATTAAGGTTTCCTTCCATGTTAATTTCGCTATTTTCCTTTCCGCTGAATCTCGATGATAAACGCGTAAGAAACGCGATAGCATTCATTTATTTAAAGCCGGCAGGTAGTCTCGTCGAAGATTGCCGTTGTTCAACCAGAAATATTTTCAGACAAAAACGCTCCAACGAGCTTTGAGCGAAAAAGTTGGACAAAAAGCACTCCTTTTTCTTAAAATCGAGCAAAATCGTTTGCGTACCGGCGACCGAATTGCTAATTGGCAGGGATAAAGGAACGCTTCGGTTCAAAACGCGTTCTAAACAGATAAGAGGACGTCTATGTTTGGTAAAAATCCCATTAGTTCCGCCGATGGCAAAATCGCGATTTTAGTTCCTGGAATGGGCGCAGTAGCGACAACATTTTTTGCAGGCGTGGAAGCGGCACGTAAAGGGTGGTCCGCGCCGATCGGAAGCGTTACACAAATGGGTAGCGACGCCGATGGTGTACCCATTCAAGACTTGCTTCCTCTGGCCGGACTCGACCAAATGATTTTTGGCGGATGGGATATTTATCCGGATACAGCCTTTGATG
>JALSKP010000568.1 GCA_026988815.1 Myxococcales bacterium
TGAATAGGGTTTCGTTCCTTTCGTAAATCTCAAGTATCTTTTCATATGGCGTTTTAAATTTGAAGGCTCGTAAGGGTCTTTGGAAATTGTAGAAAAGAATAAACGCCATCAAATGCTTTTTCAGCTCCTCTACATTTTCGTAAAAATACCGCCTGGTCGTGTGCGCCTTAATTACACGATTCATCACTTCGACTTGTCCATTTGTCCATGGGTGTCGAAATTTTGTGAGACGATGCTCAATGCCTTCAGATTGGCAGTATTGGTCAAATATATGGATTTTTGTTTCCGGCCTTAGTCGTTCGACAAGTAATGCATATGTAAATTGAGCGCCATTGTCTGTCAGTATTGTATGGATTTTGAATGGAAAGTCAGCGTTCAAATTTTCCAAAAAAAGGCGTGCATTCTTTTGAGTCATTCGCTCATAAAGCTCCACGTAGCAATACTTACAAACCCGATCAATGCCCACAAATAGGTACTATTTCTTCTTTCCGATATGCAAAGTTGTAATATCAATGTGCACGTCACCAATATCGTAATCTTTGAATTTCTTCTTCGGCTTTTTGAGTTCCTCTTTTGGCAAACGACTTAAACCGTGACGTTTTAAACAACGGTGTAAATTCGATCGAGTTAGCGCAGGAATCAAGTCTCGCAAGGAGATGAGTACATCGTCCAGTGAGAACTTTGTGATACGCCGGAATTCGCAAATCACCTGTTCTTCTTGCTCGCTCAACACCGTGGATTTGGGATTGGTAGGCCCACTTTTCGCGTCTTCTACGCGTCCAGCGTGCTTCCACTTCAAAACGGTTTTAGGATTTAATGAAAGCCTCTTCGCTAGCACTGCGATGCTCTCTTGAGAGTCTTGAATTTCTTTTCGGATTCTTGCCGTTGTCTTGGCATTAGCATGGTGTACACTTCCCATAAGTTCACTCCTTTTAAGGTAGTATATGATACACCATAAGAGACAGGGACCAAACAGTCGAAATTATCCCATACTTGCTAGACGATCGCGACCTCCGGTTAGTCATTTGCCCCTTTTCTAACGAAGCTTTTTTGAACGACGAACGTTTCTCCGATCTGTTTGAAATGATAGCCGGAGGCGTATTCCCCTAATGGTTACCTCATCTAGTTGGATACTACACGATAATATGAAATAAGGTAAAATCGCTTACAATATAAAACATTTTTTTTTTGAAAACCTTTGACTTGGATTTCGTAAGTCACTAACCTCCGTTCACATTCAAAAAGTAGGAGGACGCGTAATGCGCCATCACATCACATCGTTATAAAACGATTTTCCCGCTGATTTTAGCAATGACGGTTTCGTCGTGTTTCATGGAAACAGAAGAAGAACCTCAACTCGGTAGAATCGAGGCTACGTTGCTTGAAGCCGACGATCCCAGTCGTTTTTCGCTCGTATACGAGGAAGTAAAAACAAGAAAAGCATCAGAGAAAACATTCGATGCTATCGATGTTATTGGGACGCTGACGCCAGATCAAATGCAACGTATAGCCAGACCTTATCGCCACCTTTCTGCTGATGAGGAGTGGGTCTACAACGAGGATGCTTGGTCCTCCGTTGATGAAAAAGGAAATGTTGAAAAAGGCTATCGTATAACGCGACGCGCAAACGACAATCCCTACATCCGGAAACCAGATCTTCGTCCCGCTCGACTAGATGGGGAGTTAGAAAAGCAACTCATTAATCGGGACGACGCAATTTTTCGCGTATTGATTCAAGTTCGAGATTTCCCAGAGTGGGATATTCCAATCATGACAAGGGAGGGATTTACAAGCGTCGCCGAGTACCAGCGCCTTCAAGGAGAACGTGATTTAAAAATCGCAGATCGAAAGACTATATTGACGGAGAAGTCGCAAAACATTTTTGCGTATCTGGATCGTGTAAATGGAACAGTGGTTCAAGAAGCCT
>JALSKP010000569.1 GCA_026988815.1 Myxococcales bacterium
ATGATTAAGGATGGCTATGAATAGCAGTTGGAACGAACAAGAGTATTTGGATATTGTTGCGCAGTGTGGGTACGTGATTTCATCAGAAGATGTCGCTGCCTTATCAAAGCGAAAGTTACTCTCGCCTTGGGGAAAAGAAATCCATTCATTCGGCCATGCTCATATCTTTCTTTTGGCCATGTATTTTGATGCGATTACGGTCTACCGCCATCCATGGAGTGTTCAAAACTCGGATACAAGTTTACAAGATGTGAAACGCTTAAATAACGAGGTTCTTTTATTGGACCCCAATCTAGAGCCCGATCTGGCCCTTCGGCAAAAATTTATAGATTTATGCGAAGACTTTTTGGTCAAACATAATCCTTTTGGGCCGCTCGCAGATCTTGTTCTGCGTTTGAATGAGAAGGCGATTGGGGAGGTGAAAAACACAGGCCGTTTGTGTGTTGAAATCAACCATTTCCTCTCCTCATTATCGCCTTCGAGCGGATCTATTGTCTCTTTTCCTCAGACGAAAGAACTCTTTCCTTCGGACCTCTCAGAAGCCTCCGATATTTCATCCGTAGAAACGGGCGATCTTGAGGTTGATGAATCCCAGGAAGAGATTCCGGTATTGGCGTCTTCTTTTGATGAAAATGACGATACGGAGGAGAGCCACACCATTGTCGAGGAGAAGACAGCTGGTTCACCTCTTGTTGTGGGCGGCCCGGATGGGATGGACGGAGATAAGACGATTCCGATCTCAGGCGCTTTTCACGATCAATCCGATGTGTCGGCTGAGGTTGTATTAACGGATAGGGTTGAGGAAGACGTCGATTCGGCACCATTAAGTTTGGAAGAAGTATCGTCGGAGGGTATTGAAGCTCCGTCCGAAAAAGAGGACAATCCCTTTCGTCGTACCGAAAAGACCCAGGCTTTGGTGAATAAACTGAAGTCGATGAAGAATGAGCCGCCGGATGATATTCGGGAGCAGATTCAAGCCCTAAATGAGAAACGCCAAAAACTTATTTCAGCGCAAGACTGGTCCGGTTTAGCAGATCTTTATGAATCTAAAATTGATCTTTTTTCTGTTCCCGAAGAACGCCAAGAGGTTCTTCTGACCTTGGCAACCTTGAATGAAATCAAGATAAAAAATCCGAGTCGCGCGCTCACTTTTTTTCAGCTATCGATCGAAAACGGATCGATTGGGGGTTTGAGAAAATCGTATGAAGGTTTACAACGTGTGGGATATCGACCGGACATAAAAGCGCGCACATCGTCGTGGCTGCAAACACGGATGAATGAGGATATTAGTGTCGAGGAGATGCCGATCTTACAGTTATCAAATTCGAACTTCTTGAAAGAATGTGGAAAATCTCATCAAGCTTTTCTGAGTTACGCGGCATTTTTGGTCCGCGATCCTAGTGCAAATGTGAACGAAACAAGCCTTTCAAATTTAGAGTCCTACGCCAAAGAAATGGAAGATTCGGAACTCGAATCCTTTTACACGGATCTATTGGATTTTGATGAAGGAGATTCAAGTACGCGGACGCTCATTGCCAAAAGAGCGGGTCTTTTTAATCAAGGTCGCAACCCGATGTTGGCCATCAAGTACTTACGCATGAGTCTTGAAAATAATCCCAGCGAAGAAGAATCTTACCGTGCAATCAGCCACATCTATCAAGAGGAAGAAAATTGGCCAGACCTGATTCAATTGGCCTCAAAACGCTACGCCTATCTTGAGGGCGAAGAGCGTAGCACCGCCGCGGCACAGCTTGAGCAGTTTATTTCTGAGGACGTCATGGATCCCCAATCGATAGAGCGCTACAGCGAATGGGCACGGGAGGAACCCAATTCTTGGGCGGTTGAAGGCCTCATTCGAGCGTTTGAACAGAACGGGCGATCCTCGGAAGGTTATGCTTTTCTTCAGACGCTCAATACGACG
>JALSKP010000570.1 GCA_026988815.1 Myxococcales bacterium
GTGTCTTCGTTCAGCTGCTAGATGCTACCGAAGAAACGAAAGCCTTGAATGAAATCAAAGCCGTCGTGGATCGCATTACCTCCTTTCCACAGGATTCCGAACGTCCCGTCATCAGCTTGATTTCCAATCGACGCCAAGTCATTTCACTTCCTATTTACGGCGACATTGATCGTAAACTCCTCAAGGAGTTGGCCGAAAAAGTACGAGACGATTTGCTCTCCCACGACGAAATTTCAGTGGTCGAAATCAGTGGATTGCCAGCTCCCGAAATCGCCATAGAGATTCCCCAAGAAAAAATGCGCAGCCTTGGTCTGACCTACGATCAGGTTGCCCGAAGTATTTCTGCGGCAGCGGTAGAAATTCCCGGCGGAGGTATAAAAACTGCGTCCGGTGAAATTCTCGTCAGACTGAGTAAGCGAAGAGAGTACGGCGAGGACTTTCGAGATATCGTTGTTCTCGCACGTCCCGACGGGCCTATTGTCAGGCTAGGCGAGATCGCCGATATTCGCGATGGGTTTTCCGAAAACGACAGATCCTCTCTCTTCAACGGAAAACCAGCGCTAAGTGTAAACGTCTACCGCGTTGGCGCACAAACGCCGATATCTATTGCCGATATAGTCAATGCCTACGTCGTTGATGTGAACAAAACCTTACCCGCCAACGTAAGAGTGACAACCTGGGCGGATAGTTCGGAAATGTATCGAGATAGAATCGATTTGCTCCTTCGTAATTCTGGCATGGGTTTAATTCTCGTACTCCTCATCCTCGGTGCATTCCTAGAAATTCGACTTGCGTTTTGGGCAACCTTTGGGATTCCCATCGCCTTTTTGGGGGCTTTTATTTTCATGAATCTTACTGGGATTTCCATTAATATGATTTCCCTTTTTGGCTTCTTACTCGCTCTAGGTATTGTGGTCGATGATGCGATTGTGGTCGGAGAGTCTATTTACCACGAGCGTTCCAAACAACCGACCTTCGTCCAAGCGGCAATTGTTGGTGTGCAAAAAGTGTCCGTTCCCGTTGTGTTCGCTGTCGCGACAACCATTGTTGCTTTTGTACCGATGCTTACTATCCCTGGCGTCTCTGGGAAATTTTTCCAGAACATTCCTGGAGTGGTCATTCCCATTCTTTTTATTAGTTTGTTTGAAGTTTTTGTCATCCTTCCCGCACACCTCGGACATGGGAAAAAAGATTTACCCAAAATTTTGAGACCGATTCAAAGAGGGCAGGAATCTATTAGCCGTGCGTTGGAAAGATGGATTGATAGAATCTATGTTCCTTTTGTGAATTTGGCCGTCAAAAATCGTTATATTTCGTTGGCTATTTCCTTTGCCCTATTAGCTCTTGCGGTCGGCTATGTGGTCAGTGGTCGCATTCAATTCACCTTCATGCCGAAAATTGAAAGCGATCAAGTTGTGTCTATCGTTGAGCTACCCTTTGGTACCCCGGCCGCGGAAACCAAACGTGTTGTTAAGAAGATTTCAGTCGCCGCAAAGGAGGTTCTCGAAGATCTCGGAGGTCAGAAATATGGCAGGGGCATATCTTCGGATATCGGAAAAGCGGGAGGAAATAACTCTGGGCCTGTGGCTGGTTTTGCCGGTGGCGGAAGCCATGTTGGTCAGGCCTCGGTTCGCCTGGTGTCTAGTGATGCCCGCCCCTTTACAGCATCAGAATTTACCGATCGTTGGCGAGAAAAAGTGGGAGAAATCGCAGGGATAGAAAAGATAACTTTCTCCTATAGTAGCGGTCCGCCAATCGGGGCTCCCATCGATATTAGGATTTCTCATCGCGATAAAGTGCAACTAGAAAAAGCTGGCGAACGCATCGCAGAAGAGCTTAAAAAATTCGAAGGTGTTCAGGATATTGACGACGGTGCTCGCCTTGGAAAAGAGCAATTGGACCTCGAACTCACC
>JALSKP010000571.1 GCA_026988815.1 Myxococcales bacterium
GTTCGGGAATCGTCCTCATGTTCAAAAAAAGCAATGATTCGGGAGAAGCCATCGGGGATGGGATCGGCTTCAAAAGTATCCTGATCCTGCGTTTCTACCCCCAGCGCACCTTCTTTAAAAAGTTCGGCCGCGACAGAATTCGGTCGGTCGGTAAATAATTCTAAGCGATACCAAGATTCTTTTTTCATAGGAGTTTCATAGGAGCTTTATGGGGTGAAACGGAGGTCCTCGACCTGCAATTTGATCTCTTTACCATCCCACAGTTCGGGGGGCGTTTTGAAGGTCTTTTTAAAGACCAACTCTTTATCGATTCCCAGGATTTTACCCTTTTTAAGAATTGATAAAGTGGTTTCATCGATATCCTTTCCCTCGTTTTGAAAAGTCAACTTGACTACTAATTCGGAAACTTCGCGTTTGGTATTATTGATGGCCGTAAAGGAGGCTTCTTTCACAAATCCCCAATTTGCGGAGACCGTTTTTACGCGAATTTTCGTGATCAAAAAGTTTTCGATGGCCTCGGTTTTGTATCGTGCCGCGTAGGCGTCTTTGAGTTTGCTATACGAATCGACCAGCCCTTCATCGTCCTTGGGAATCAAGGTGTTCAATTCTTTGAGCTCTATTTTAAGGTCTTTGAGATTTTTCTTAAGTGCATTTCCTATTCTTCGATCTAAGTCTTTGTGGAGCGAGAAGCGCTTAATGTAGCCTCGCACCTCATTGATTTCTTTGTCGTAAATTTCGGCATGGGAGGCGTGAAAGGGCTTGCTCGAAATCTGTTCGACGAGACTTCGCGCGTCATCGAGGGCCCCATCCTTGAGTAGGCGTTTTGCTTTATCGAGTTCCTTACGAATTTCGGCGACCTCGGCTAGTCCGAGAACCACACGGTATTTTCCCGCTCGATTTTTCCGTAACAAAAAGGTTTGGGTTTCTGTTTCTTTTGCTTCGCTGATTTCTACTTTGACTTTCTTCAAGTCCGCGTTGGTTTGGACGCTTAGGATTTTGAATGTTGCGTCCGGGCGAGCCTTTCCCGAAGGAAATTCTTTGGCGAATTTATCCGTCGTCGTAAACGCTTGGTCGACATCGGAGAGATAAATGAACGCATTTTGCGGGGCAGAATAATTGATTTGCGCTTTAAGGTAGTTCAGCATAACCGATCGCAATTTTTCTTCCTCACTTTGACAAGCGGCTAAGAAAACAAAACTTAGCAATAATCCCACGATCAATGTTTGTCTTTTCATCCTTAACTCGTCTTTCGTTCGATAAAACATCTTGTAGGAGCGCGGCCGCCTTTGGTCAAGACTCCTTCGTTAAACACCTCAACAATTGGATAAAGAAAGGCATTCATTCATTGGATCCCTTGTTTTCCCCTCGCCATAGACGACCCTCCCTTTCCATTTGAGAGGGCTCATTTATGCGCGCAAAAAAATATTTGTATCATCGGTTGTAGTGGTTCGGGAAAAACAACGCTCTCCAATCAACTTTCTCGAAAGTTAGGAATCGAGGTCATTTATCTGGATGCAAATTTTTGGCAAACAGGTTGGGTCGAGCACGACCCAGAAATCTGGGCAAACGAACACCTCTCGTTTTGTGAACAAGCTGAGTGGATTATCGATGGAACTTATATGCGGACCTTGGAGACGCGGTTGGCTCAAGCCGATGCGGTGGTCTTTCTCGATCTTGGGACCCAAACCTGTCTGTGGAGGATCTTGCGACGCACGCTTTCGAGTTATGGGAAGACCCGTCCGCATATGCCGTCTGGCTGTCCAGAACGTTTTACTTTCGAATTTTTCTGGTTCGTTTTTCGTTATCGAAAAAACCATCGTCCTCGAATTGTTGAAAAACTTAATAACATTAAATGTAGTCAAGTTTATCATTTGGAATCACCCCTGGCGGTATCGGATTTTTTGGACGCG
>JALSKP010000572.1 GCA_026988815.1 Myxococcales bacterium
GCCGCAATGACCCGGTCTGGACGAACAAGTATTCGACGTCCCGACTCCACATTCAACGCCTTTGCAATTTTTCCCTCTGGGTCGTCCAGCCCATCTTCACCAAGAATAATTTGTTCAAAAACGCAATCACTTTCTGTTTGTGTTCCAATAATAAGATGCCCTTCGCCTCGAAGGTAATCATGCAAGCGTTTTTCTTTTTCGATCTTCGGGTTTGGAAGTCGGTCCCCCGGATGAAGGCGTCCCCTGTTTAAACCGAGAATGGGACTGTCTTCGTAACGCAAATCAAGCATTCCAATCGGGCGTCCCAAACGATTACGCACCGGATTGAGCCTCATCGCAATCCGAGCCCCTCGACCGATAATCATCCTTTTGAAGACACTCTGGGTGGTTAGTACCGCGGTCGCTTTCCCCGTACCTTCCACCATGCCAATCGCGATGGGGCGACGTTCGATTTCATAACTTTCAAGCAGATCTTTGGCCCCCGCGTTCCCCTTTACAAGAGCCAATTTCCAAATCAGATTATAGGCATCTTGAACGCCGGTGTTTAGGCCCTGCCCTCCAACGGGGCTGTGAATATGTGCCGCGTCTCCGAGTAGGAAAAGTTGACCCGAGCGGTACTTACTGGCTACCCCCTGATGCAAATCAAAACACGAGGTCCAATCCAGATTATGCGCGCCGTAATCGTGACCCGAACGACGTTTAATCAGCGCATCCCACCACGTAGGATCGTCGATGGCGCCTTCTGGTGGTGGTTCAAAAACATGAGCGATAATTCTAAACAAGCCATCTTCTGGCATGGGCACGATGAGCAGCAAACCCTCTGTTGAGAAAAAAGCATGGCCCTCATCTTGGGTGAGATCACAGGTGGTGTGTGCATCGCAAAGAACAAAGGTTGCCCCGCACTCTTCTCTGGGCATTGCGATCTTGGCGAAGTCTCTTGTCGGACTTCGTCCGCCGTCACACCCCAAAATCCAGGTCGACTGCACCTCTTCTTCTTTCCCATCAGCCCGCTGCAAAGTGGCTTTTGCGTGAGTACCCAAATCTTCAAGATGGACCATCTGGGTACTCCATTCAACCTGGTGTCCGAGGCTTTCCAACTTTTCTTCCATGATAGCCTCGGTATCATATTGAGGAATCGTTAGCCAAAAAGGGTAGCGCGTATCTCCCCATTTTCTGTCGAGGAGATTGACGCGGAGCGGCGAAATATTGGGTCCATGGGCGATGTTGAGCGCCTGGAATTTCACACCGCGTTCCAGCACAGTTTTCGCGATCCCTAGATCTTCGAACACTTCCATCGTCCTCGCATGAACAACAAGAGCTTTGGAAAAACGAGAGCGTCTCTCCTTTTGGTCCACGATCCGAAAAGACAACCCATGGCGGCTCGCCTCGATTGCAGCACTTAATCCGGTCGGACCGGCACCAACGATGAGGACATCGACCTCGGGCAAATTCTTCATTTTTACTCCTTGCTAAGAATGACAAGGACAACATAATGCGAGAACACGCCAAAAGCAAGTGCTTACTTTCTTTACGCTTGTTTGGAGCGATACTACTCCAACCTTCATCAGAACGTAAACTCACCTCCTTTATTGCCGCCATTCCTATTCTCCAGCAATTTATGTAGGGTAGCGTCTTCTTTCTTTGGAGATTCCATGATGACCGGCGAGATCTATTCCCTACGACTACAAAACTGGGATCGCGAAAAGCAAGCTCTCGTTGAGCTTCCTGCCTTTGGACTCGTCAAAGCAATCGCTCTTGTCGACGATTCTTATTTTTTCGCGGCACTGGATACCTTCCACGCTTCACCGACCGAGCTCCAAAAGGAAGCCCCGATACTTATCATCCATGGCAATGCGTCACTGGGTCGAAAAGGTGGCGCGAATATTTTCTTTCACGGCCCGACCTTACCCGATCCATGGCAACACCACGCACATAATCCCCTCAGTGATAGGGAACTCGAAATAGCCCAGCTTTACAGAACCTGGAAAAACAAAGGTCTGCCCCCCGGCCAAACTTTGGCCGCCTACGAACAACTTGGTAGCGTTGGCGAGGGGCTCAGCGAAATGGAGGCCAGTCTTGCGTGGGAATGGAGATTTCGTTTTGATCTCCAGGCCATAGAAAAAGAAGAAGATCGTCGTCAGCAAAGAATCGCTGCTCAAGAAAAACACGAGGCATCGTGGAAAGAAGTTGCCCAATACGAGGTTCATTTCCAGAATTCCTCTTTTCAATCCCACGCTTCAAAAGCCTACAAAGTGCTCATTAAAAAGCTTAAGAGAAAACGCAAGCCCGAGGTTGTGAAGAAGGCGCTGAGCACCTTTTTTCTTGACCTATCGACCCATGACTTAAGCGCCGAGTATCGTGATGAAATTGTTAATATCGCAAAAAATGTAGGCCAAGCATGCGACATTGATAGTAAGTCAATTTACGACATTTTCGAAAAAAGCAGATTCTAAACTAGACCAAATTTTTTTTCTTACGCCGAATTGAAACGAAGAAAGCCAATGCGAACAACGGAAAGAAAAAGGTCGACCTTCCCTGTGTGCTGCATCCTCCGCCAGAGACACCATCGCTCCTCCCTTTTTCACCCTCTTTGCCTCCGAATACATCTGGATCTCGGCCTTCATCGTAGGTCTTCCTTCCACTCACCTTCCTATTTCTAGATTCAAGTGCGGCGATAATGGAGAGACGGTTATTCTCAACGATTGAATTCGACGAGGGTGAAATATCTCTTATTACGATATTTGCGGCGATCTCGGGATCGTTAACATCGATCGGCCAGAAGTTATCTGTCCCCTTAACCGTTAAACCTGAAGGTAATGTTGTCGTCCACGCCGCATCAAAAAAGTAGGTATCTTTATTACAATGAATCACACGCTCGGCGACATGCTGGTTGGACACGTCCTCTAAAGAAGTAGTAAACTCGAATATTGGATCAATTGTCATGTCTGCCGCTGACATGGTCGTGTAGAAACGTGTAAAATGCTTTTCGGCATCGAGTAATTTTTGAGTTTCAACAAGAGGATCGACCACCCAATCTTTGAAAGCATTTTTGACGCGATCAAAATTTTGCGGCGCAAGAACAATCGAGGTGCAATACAAACATTGTGTAAGTTCTTCCCGCTCAGTCCTACTCGCCTGAGGAAAAGCGTTCTCAAGCGCGATACCCAAACCATCAACCCCTGAAATACAACTCTCTCCGAAACAATTATTTTGGACCAAGCTTTCCAAAAATATCGAGATATCGGTGAGAAGATCCTTACCTTGGGTATAATTCCTGTTCATGATCTCCTCCCATGATCGCACTTCCGCATCGGAAAAAACGACGTCTTTGAGGCTCGTTGTTTTCTCCGACATCTCAGTAACAAAGCCTTGACCTCCAGACTCATTTGCCGCGCGAATCACAAGTGCATTATAATTGGAAAGAAAAAACCAATCGAATAAACTATCGTTAAGTTCAAGAGATTTGTAATTGCTCGTAATCGCTTGAGAATTTCCGAGTACCCACACCAAAACCCCCATATCGTCGTTGGCCGCAACACCGGTGAGTTTGATGGGAATCATCGGTTTGTCGCTTTGATATTTCATGATGATCGGTCGAATATCACCCGCATCTGCATTCTTTGTAAGCTTGAAGGCGAGCAAATTCATGCCCTCGTCGAGATAACTTTGAAACAAAACTTCACTTCCTTCGGGTGCCATATAGCCGTTGTTCTCCAGCCATTCCACGGCTCTCATCGCGCCATCAGGTTGGGGATTAGGAACCTCGATTACAACAAAATCATAAGGCCCCACGTTTCCTTCAGCTGCAACGACGGGGTCTGCGCTGTTCGCCGTCGCATTATTGGCGGAGGTGCCGTTATTGAACGATCCGTTATTGCGTTCTTCTTTACACGACCCCTCCACGATCGTGTTCATCACAAATGTCGGATTGGTCGCAGTCTGTAAACGCGTGAAAGCCAGGTTGGATGATACGCCGACCTCGGGCACGCCCGGTACAGGAATAATCCAACCAAACTCGCTCGATTCACCTTCGTACAAAACCTGAACAACGGCGGTGACATAACCATCACCATGTTTAGCAAAAACAATTCTTTCCGCAGCTTGGTTAACCATCAAGGGTCCCGTATCGCAAAAGAGACCGCCACAGGCAAAGACCGAGGCTGGAAAAAACAGAGGTGATAATAGGGAAAAGCAAAGGCCAAAAAGGAGGCTTTTTTTCATGGTAAGGACCTAATTAAAGCGTAATGAAACGCACCCTAGAGCAAAGCAAAATCTGGATCAAACGATTGAGAGTTGGATTTCGACCACAAATAAAATACAATAGATCCCGATAAAAACGAGAAGACCATGAAGCAATATAGTATCCTACTTTACCTTTTCCTTCTGTCCTGCAGTAGCCCTCAGAAAATTGGAGAACCTTTAAATTCCGATCAAAGCCCGTAGAAATACCTTTCGT
The DNA here is from genome assembly GCA_026988815.1 of Myxococcales bacterium. Taxonomy (GTDB): domain Bacteria; phylum Myxococcota_A; class Bradymonadia; order Bradymonadales; family Bradymonadaceae; genus CALJNB01. Next base: position 4,457 of record JALSKP010000572.1, read on the forward strand.
TGACGCTTGCGTGGGAAATAAAGACCCCGGTTGCAAGTGCGATCCACCGGGAGACGGACTAAGGATTGTGGGCGTGGAAATGAACGACGAGGATTTTCTTTTTTCTGTAAATCATGGCGGAGGATGCCAAAAACATAGCTACACCTTATCGGCCTGTAATAGGATCTTATCCAGTGAGCCACCCCAGCAAGGATCCGTTCTCGTACATGACGCGAAAGGAGACGAATGCGATGCCGAATTTTTTAAAATCCTACGGGTCTGACTCGCTAAGCTAAAGGGAATTGGGAAGGTGGATAGTTCTCCGGGACAGTTGTGGCGACGGGTTCTGGCTGCCATTTTACGCCAAAAATGCCAAAAGTGTGATCGGCATCGAACCCGATCCGACCTTATGGCAAGACGCCATTATTCACACCAAAGCTGTCCCAAATATCGAAATCCTTCATGGTTCAGCCGAACATATTCCCTCCCCTTTGAAAGCCAACTCGGTCGATATCGTTCATGCGCGATGGGCCTACTTTTTTGGAGAAGGAGCAGAAAAAGGGCTGGCCGCGGTGATGAACATTCTTAAACCTGGTGGCGTTTTTATTGCCATCGACAATAGCTGGAGATCTGGGGATTTTGCAAAATTATTAAAGGCTTCGACGGGTGGGAATTCTGACTATTCGCCCGACCCGACCGATCGTTGGTGGAAAGAAAATGGAGTGACAAGAATCGAAATTTCAAACGCGGGATGGAGCACAAAAAATGCGTCTGAACTCGCCAGCATCTTGAGCATTGAGTTTCCAAAACCTGTTGTCGATTCCTTTCTCAACCATCACGAAGGGGCGTACCTTTCCTACGCCATCGCATTATTTGTCATTCGAAAATCGTAAAGACGCTTGTGAATGAACAATCCGTCTATTTCAGGCTCGATGTCGGTTGGCCTTGTGCATTTCCATAGGACCTGAATTAAGGATGTAGCTGACCAACAATACTATCTAGAGAAGATATTTTTTCGCGATCGCAAAACGCCGAGAGTCCGGCGAGGATATGCTGTACGACAAAGGGACCTTCATAGATAAGGCTTGTCCAAAGTTGGACCAAGGACGCGCCGCGAATCATGGCATCGATTACATCTTGGGCATTGGAAATACCACCGACGGCGATAATGGGAAGGCGCCCCTGACTTCGTCGATAAATTCTTTCCACGCGGTCTAAACATCGCATTCGCAATAAAGGTCCACTCACTCCACCTGCCCCATAGGCACCCATATCGGGTGTCTTGAGTGTCTTGCGAGAGACTGTGGTATTGGATGTAATGACGCCATCCAAAGATAAATCGAGCACGACTTCCAAGGCCTCCTCAAGAGCGGACTCGCTTAAATCGGGGGAGAGTTTCACCAAAACAGGAACACGTCTTGTCTCTTTTTTTCGAACCTCTAACAGGGCATTTAAGATCGTCTTTAGGCTTTTCCCGTTCTGAAGTTTTCGTAGTCCAGGTGTATTCGGTGAGCTGACGTTGACGACGAAATAGGAGGCGTGGGGGTATAAAGTAGTAAAGGATTTTACATAATCCTTAGCGGCATCTTCTAGGGTGGTCACCTTAGACTTTCCGATATTGACGCCGACCACGCTCTCTGCGCGCAGACTTTTTAGGGTCGACATAGCAGCCTCGCATCCTTGATTATTGAATCCCATCCGATTTAATAAGGCGCGATCTTTCTGAAGTCTAAACATTCTTGGACGCGGATTTCCTGGCTGGGCAAACGCGGTAATGGTGCCTATTTCAATATGACCAAAACCGAGTGCGGCCAAGGCGTTAACATGCCTCCCCGCCTTATCAAATCCCGCGGCAAGGCCGACTGGATTTTCAAAAGATAGGCCCATCACTTCTGTGTGCAGGCGTGGATCAATGGGCGCCATTTTCGCCCGAAGGGTTCGCCGGAGTGCCGGTGAGGTCAGGAAGGCATCCATGGCAGTGAGCGCAAAATGGTGGACATCCTCCTCATCAAATTGAAAGAGGATTTTTCTCAGAAGGGGATAGAACATCTACAACGCTTCGTAGGTTATTTTTTCTCGAAGGTATTGGGTGCCATCGTAAGCAAGCAACAATCCCTCGTCTTCATACAGTGTTTCAAGGTTAACAGGACGTTTCCAAACCCGGTGCAGTGCCTTCAAAACGCCTTTGGCATAATTAATATCGAGCGTCGTACCGAGGTATTTATGATGCAGGAGAAGTTCTGACCTATTTCTAAAATTTCCATCTTTTACATATATGTAGGGATTTCCAGAATTAGTAAGCTGAGTTAGTAATTTTTCTTTTACTTCCATAAATTCTCGGCTTTGAATTTCCCAATTCGAACTCTTTTTGTTGAATCCGTAGGTGAACATCTTTTGCTCTATCGCAAATTCAGGTGTGAGAAATTCGTCGATGAAAGAAACATCGTTGTAGAGTTTACGAACTTCAAATATTTTCGCTCTACCTAAACCAAGGTCCTTATCCCAATTCGCGCGTTCGGCCATTGAATCACAAGCCGCCCATTCGGGTCCAAACATCCCTTTATTCCAACGATCTTCGATGTTCTGATAAAGCTCCACACCGAGTTTATAGGGATTGAGTTGACCTTGAGAGGTTGCCAGAACACCGGAATGAATATCGGCGAAGTCGATAATTTCGGACGGCAGGAGAACTTTTTGTGTGAGCATTTTCTCATGCCAAAAAGACGCCCATCCTTCGTTCATTATTTTTGTCTGCATTTGGGGCGCAAAGTAGTAGGCTTCGTCACGAATCATCGAAAGAATATCGGACTCCCATGCTTCTAAAGGAGCATGGTTTACTAAAAAGGCCATAACATCGCGTTCTGGCTCGGAGGGAAATTTTTTAGATTTAAGCTCCTGTTCGAGTAATTTTTCTTTCTGTTGAGCCAAGTATTCTTCGGGATTAATATAATCCTCCATGTACTCTTTGGCCCTCATTTTTGGGATGCCTTCTTCCCCACTGGTATCCTGTAGATTTCGCTCGATGAAAGGGCTATGAAAGTCGATGAGGTTTTCCAAAGATAGACAAGTATCTATAAAATCTTCTACCAATTCGATGCCCTTACTATCCACATAGCGACGCACCTTAGAACCATGGTTGGCCATCTGATCCATCATTTTCCGATTCGTTTTGGAAAACCAATAGTTGTTTTTAAAGAAATCGACGTGTGCATAAACGTGGGCGATGACGGTTTTTTGATCGACTAGATTATTCCCCTCTAGTAAATATGCATACGAAGGATCGTTATTGATGACCATCTCATAGATCTTTGAGAGACCATATTCAGCTGATTTGGAGAGCTGTTCATATTCCATCCCAAAACGCCAATGCGGATAGCGCGTAGGAAATCCGCCGAATGCTGCGATCTCGTTAATTTGCTGATAATCTACGACTTCGAAAATGGTATCAAAAAAATCCAAACCATAATCAATCGCCACGCCTCGGATGAATTCTTGAATATCTCTTAGATGTTTTGGTAACACTGCTTACAATCCTTTTCCAAGAAATACTTTTATGGAGTCATAAATTTCCTCCCGACTTTTTATTTCAGACAAGACAACTTCTTCGCGATCCTCGAAATTGGCTTGCAGATCTTTGATAAACTGTCCCGAGCCATAAGGCGATTCTACCTGGCCGTAGCAGAACATATTCGACCTCGGAATAATCCCCTCTGTTAGAATGCGCATACACTCGGAGGTATCGTCGGAGGACCAGTTATCCCCATCCGAAAAATGAAAGGGATATACATTCCAATCTTCTAAAGGATAATCATCCTCGATGATTTTCAAGGCCAAATTATAGGCGCTTGAAATCATCGTACCGCCGGATTCTCGTGTATGAAAAAAGGTCTCGCGATCCACTTCTCGGGCCGATGCATCATGAATAATAAATCGCGATTCGAGCCCCTTGTACTGACTCTGCAACCAGGTATCCAGCCAAAAAGATTCAATACGCACGATCTCCTTTTGTTCCTCACCCATCGAACCGGAGACATCCATCATGTAAATGATAACAGCATTGGATTGGGGCAATGAGGTTTCTTTATAGGAACGATAGCGCTTATCCTCACGGATGGGGACGATAATAGGATTGTCAGGATCGTAGGAATCAAGCGATATCTGACGCTTTAGTGCTTCCTTATACGTGCGCTTAAAATGGCGTAAAGATTCGGGGCCGATGGTTCGAATTCCCGTATATTTTTCGCGGATCGTTTCCAAACGCTTGGTCCCCCTCGGCTCAATGCGGGGAAGTTCTAATTCCTCACCCATAATTGCCGCAAGATCTTCGATCGAAACATCGACCTCTAACCCATGTTCGCCAGCTTGATTTCCGGCTGGACCTTGGCCGCCCGGTCCTTCCTCGCCTTCGCCACCCAAGGAATCGCCAACTTCACCCTCTCCTTGTCCTGTACCACCTGTACTTTTTGCGCCGTATTTAAAGCGAGGAATATCGATGCGAGGGATGGGGATTTTTATAATCTTTTTTCCCTGTTTGCCCGTCAATTCGCCCTTGGTCATATATTCACGAAGATTTTTCTTTATTTTTCCGCGAACGATGCGTTTGAAGCGACGATGATCTTGATTAATTTTGTTGTGCTTTGCCATGTTGATCAATTTATACGCGTCCTACTCTTTTGCTTCAAGATGAATGTCATCCCTAGATTTCAATTCCGAAATCCTTTAGGCTTTGTTGGCTCGACATGTCGAGTTTATCCAACACCAAATAGGAGGGAAAATGGATACTATAAGTGTAGCAGTACGAGGTGAAGATCTTGCGGCGCAATATCTAGAAAAAGAGGGCTGGGCGATTATCGGACGTAACGTCAGATACAAACTTGGCGAAATCGATATTATTGCGCAGCGAACGATTGAAAGAGGTCTGGGAAAAGCGAATCTTATCGCCTTCGTGGAAGTCAAAACTAGGACAAGCAAAAAAGATCCCAGGGGTGCTGAACGCGCGATTACATCAAAGAAGAGAAAAAAAGTTATTATTGCGGCAAAGCTATTTTTGAAGAAAAATCCGATTGGGGCGTGTATTGCGCGTTTCGATGTCATTGCGATCACCCTCGCAGAGGAACCCGATCTGCGCTATTACCCGAACGCCTATGATTCCTCAGGACGCATTTAATCTTATTACTTTCGGTGAGATTTAAGTGAATGAAAAAGGGCTAGCGCGGTCGGTTAAGGTCACTCAATTACAGTTAAGCTTTGATCGGCTCATACCAGCTTTCTTATAATACTTGCATGCATTTTTCATATCGCCTACATTTTTGTAAGCAATTCCCAAAATACGATTACATCTTTTCTCTTTTGCCTTCAGACCTTTTTTACACGTTGCGATCGCTTTTCGATAATTGGTTCGGGTCAAATGTCCAAACGCTTCCTGGTAATAGTTCACCTTCCTTTTTCTCATCTTGCTCCTTGAAAGCACGCTTTTCTCTTTAGCTGACCACACATTTTCTTCTTCGCTCGAATCCACACTCAAGTCCTCGCCCGACCAAAGATCTAATATATATCTAACGCTAAAGGGATAGGTGATTGTTTGGTTTTTCTTCGCCCTTGTCGCAGGGAAGGTCATCCGACTCACCACCTTCACAATACAACGGCTGACGGAGGTTTTTTTCATGGATCCTAGGCCTCTGGCCTTGGTTACTTTTCCTGAAGGGGTGATCTCGAATGTTACTTTAACGGTCCCCGTTTTTTTCTTCGGGTTTGAGCTCTCCAAACATGCGTCGACATCATCCTTATAGTTTGAAATCGAGTTCTTAATCGAGAGTCTTCCAAGCTTGTCCATGATAGGCTCTTGCGTCAATCCATCGGCTTCCCCCAAACTATCGTGAAAGGCGTCATGGGTTTGGTCAGGCAAACATACCCAACCTGTCATTTGTTCACGCAAATTTTCAGCGTCGATTCTTAGTTCATAAAAATCATCTTTGCTGCCCGATTTTGGAGACTGTATAACCGAGCTTTGAAAAGCGTCCACTTCTTTGAAGTGACGACGCAAGCCCTTACAACTTAAATTTTTGAGAAGGGATCTGGCCTTCAAGAATCCGGCATCGCCTTTATGTTCCAAATTAAAAATGGCGGCGTGTAGTAACTCGATATCCTTATCTTCAGGGCAAATTTTCACCCGAAGGGTTTGGGCTAGAACACGGCTCGCGCCGATATATTCACTATCTACGCCCGCAATTTTTAACCCTTTGGTCAATATTTCTAATGCATGGCTTTCGATTTTTGTCGCCGAGGTTTCAAGAGTCTCCGTGTAGGCCACACGTTGTTTGTCCGTTAATCTTTTCGGGACGAAGGAGCGTCGAATGGATTCGGCACTATCAACATAAGCGCTAGCGAGAAGAAAGTGCGCGGCCACAGACCAGGCAGGAATCTTCATCTCCATCAAAGTTTTTAAGCGCTTTTCTATATTGGAAAGCGCGTCTTGCTTTGCTTTCAAACTCTGTTTTAACTCGTCCTCTTTGCTAGATGAAATTCGAATCTTGGTCATCGTGTTGAATTCTTTTTCCGAAACTTTATACAGAGACTTGGCGATTTCGGATTTCGATTCCGCTAGATTTTGACGCGTGAAAGCACCTATGCTCTCATAATAGTCGACAATACGTTTACGAATTTCAATCGCATCAGGCGCATTCTTATCCGACCACGACGCATCTTTTCCTGATTCTAAATACGTGGCGTATCGGCCATAAGTTAACAGGACCTCGTCAGGCGATTCGGCTGGTTCATAGGTTTCATAAAAAACCTGGAACTTGCGAAGCCAACGTCCATCGAGAACGTCGATCTTCTTTGCGAGCTTAACACCGCGAAGTGCCTCAACATCATCCCCTAAACTTGAACCTTTACGCGTCGCTTTTTCCTTTTCAAAAACCTCTAATCGTTCGGCACGGGCTTGGGTCGTCAACTTTTCACGCTCTCTTTTACTCTTCTCCCCAATCGCGGAATACGCAGTGAAGGAGAGAAATAAGAGAGCTAAGACTCCAAACCCTATTCCGATATTGTTTTGTAGACCCATGCTTTGTATCCTCTTTTTTTCGTTTTCTTTTTCTATTTGAATGTTGGACGCTTCACGTTTTAAACGTGCGACCACTTGGGCGCTAAATACGGAGGGCTGGTTCCGTTCAAAGAAACGCTCCTCGTCAGCAATAAATTGATCCAATCTTTTTGTGTGCCCCTCGCACGCAATCAAACGGTCAAGAAGACGCCTTGTCTCTTTTTCGTCCAGCTCACCGAGTCTGAGTTTCTCAATTTCGATGTCTAGAACACGAACGTTTTTCATACCTTCTCCAAGGTTTTTAATTGTTGACGTAGTTGCCGTAAACGTTTGCGAACACCAGACACGGACATTCCCACTTCAACCGCTGTTTCTTCCAAGGTGTAACCGTCGTGGTAATGCAAGATGGCGATCAGGCAATTAGACTCGGGCGTTTGCGCGAATAAGGAACGCAACGCCCGACCCGCCAACGACTTATCTTCATTGCTCGCACCCAAGCAGGCAATTTCCTCAACGAGGGGACTATGCTGACCCTGTCTCTTTTTTGAGCGAATGTGATTTAGACATTCCCGCGTTGCGACGATGTACAAAAAACTAGAAGGCGTATCGATCTTGAGTTCCTCACGCGCTAATAATTTAACGAAGACGTCTTGGGTAACATCCAGGGCATCCTGTTCGTTCACCAAAAGAGCCTTGCAGCGTCGAAAAACCATGCCGCCAAATCGCCTATACAAAATTTCTATCTCAGAGTGCATCTGCTCTCAAGTAAGTAGAGTAGTTATTAGACACCGAAGGGGTTGGAAAGTGTTACTATTATTTTGTTTTTTAACGGAGCGTCGTGGTCATCATTATACAAGGAACCTGGAGCTGGTAAAACGCCTGGCAACCCCACGCGTTCCTTCTTTGGTCTGCACCACATTAGCCGCAGAGCCGACAACGCTCGCCAATAACGCGAGAGGGATCCTCTTTTTTTAAATGAAGGGCTTATTTTTCCAATCTTGATTTGGATGGTTTCAGTTTGATTCCACGTTTTTAATCTTGGCAGATGAATCTTCCAAAAGTTTGGTAAACCAAATTTGGGCTTTTTGAGGCTCCTGTTTTTCGGCAGATTGTCCTGCTTTTTGCGACCCCACTTGCGCATCCGCTCTCAATAGAAAGAGCGGCGAATTTAGTCTGCTTCTTCTCTTGTTTGCTGGCACAGGACGCGAGTAGAATAGACAGAAGAAGGACGGTTTTCATGATAGCTTCCACATTTTTGTACACGCCATATTATTGTGAGGAGAACATTTGGCACCTATGCGCTGAAGATCATTTCAAAGCGTCATCGTGGGTGTTGTTTATCTCTAATCCCGCCAATCAGTTTGCGATTTGGAATCAAAAACGCGTGGAACCTGGCGAGGCCCTCCTATGGGACTATCACGTGATTCTCCTCCATCATGACGACAAAATATGGAGGATTTTTGATTTTGATACACGTGAAGATTTTGGGTGTGAGGCAATACGGTATTTGGAAAGCTCTTTTCCAACCGCCATTCCAGAATCTTTGGTCCCTTCTTTTCTCGTTCAAAAGAGTGCCACCTTCGGTGCCCATTTTCAGAGTAATCGAGAGCATATGAAAGACGAAAAGGGAGACTTTATAAAACCTCCTCCAACCTGGAATCCTATTTCGAAAACCTCCAATTTAGAATCCTATCTTCTAATGAATAATAAAAAGAACACCATCTTAACCCTCGACGACATACGAGTTTTAATCCAAGGCGCATCGAAAGAAGAAGGGAGAAAACAACTGGAGAAGGGCCATCGTTAACGAAGAATACGCGCGCATTCTTTCCGAGATTGCGACCTTACAACGCATCGCCGGTGATAACTTTTTTAAGGTCCGAGCTTTCGAACAAGCGTCTCGTTTCATCGCAGATCTCCATTCCCCTGTAGACGAGATGATCGACAATCGGTCGATTTTCTCGATGCAAGGTATAGGCGAGTCGATTGAGGCTGAG
>JALSKP010000573.1 GCA_026988815.1 Myxococcales bacterium
GTACCGATGACGTCATCGGCCTCTACACCAGGAATACGAATGACGGGGAAATCGTGGGCATGGACAACTTTATCGATCCAGGGAAGTTGTTCTTTGAGGTCGGGATGCATGCGCGGGCGATGCGATTTGTATTCGGGATATTTCTCTTCGCGAAAGGTTTTACCCGGTGCGTCGAAAACCATCGCGCCATACTTTGGCATTTTTCCTTTTAGAATCTTTCTGAACATGAGGGCGAAGCCATAAATCGCGTTCGTATGCAGGCCCTCTTTAGTGGTGAAAGAACCAGGGATGGCGAAGAAGGCGCGAAAGATAAGGGAGGAGCCGTCAATTAGAACCACACGATCTTTTGCCATCATTCACCTCTTAAAAGGAATGGCAATATCACAAAATAGGACCGCGCGAAATCTTGGTTTCGCATGTCTTCGCTTTAGGCATGCTTGCCCATAGACAGATTCCGCACGCAGTATCTCATATGGGACCCTTACCCTTGATTTTTTTCTTGTTCGGATGGTTTCTCGTACGGTCGCGAAAGAAGAAAGGCCTGATCTGAATCGCTGAGAAATATGACAAGCAGATTAGTAAATGTTTCAACAATATCCGTTTTTGGAAAGACTGTCAGATAGTTGAAAATATTGCTTGCGGGTCGACGCTCATAACGGACAAAAAATGAATGAAGGCCGCGCTAAGAGCACGAAGATCTCCTGCCGAGCGCTATCTATTTAGAAGATAAGTCAACTTGCTTACGATGTTGCACCTGAGGACCCAAGGAGGATCATTCGAATAAGCCAAGAATGCCAGTTTCTTCTTTGTGGGGTTCTTTTGTTGGTGTGTTCAGAATGGTCTGGGTATCGTTATATTGCTCAAGGCTAAACACTTCTGCTCCGCCTTTTGCTTTCGGTAAAATAGTAATCTTCATTACTTTCCCATCTTTCTCCATCGCCAAAGCACGGCCTCGAATATTTCTTAGCGAGGAGAAATGTTTGGCCAAAATATTGAGTTTTTTCTGACGTCCAGATTCTTTCCAACCTCGATTGCCCATCGTCTGCTTATAGAAATTGTAGATTTCGTCGACCTGTGAAGGGGTCTGCCACTTATTCATATTATAAGGTTCTGATTCGTCGAGCGCCTGAACCCGACGTACGCGTTTGCAACCGATACAAGCTGGAATTTCAAAATCGGGTCCCGATTGTTGAACGCCATCTTGGTTTGCCATCTTACCCGCGTTAAAATTATCGTCGGTCCAAACAGCGATAATTTCAGCGTGCCGCGCGTTCTCGGCTTGGTTGATTTCTAGGTAGCGGTACCCGTTAAGTCGTTCGCTTAAGGAGCGCACATTTTCGTTTTCTGAAACGTTAAGAATACCGCCTTCAGTCGTCGTGATAGCCGACATTTCGATGCGCGTATTGGTTTTTTTTATTGGTACCATCTCGCCTGAAAGCATAGCTTTTCGAAAATCGAGAGCCTTTCCCAATCGCGCTTTGGATTGGATTCTTGAAGGAACATAGGTCGCCGAGAAGTCGCGATAATTTAAATAATTTTTCTTATTTACGCCTGCGGCGATGAGCGCCTCTTGCACGATCTGGGCAGTCTCTTCTGCCGAATCAGAGTAGACACGATTGGTACCAAAGTACATCGTATTACCGTTAAAATCGTAGGCTCGGCCGCGAATTCCTAGACTTTCCATCGCGCGTTTAAAGTTGTTTTTTGTATCCAAACCTGCGAAAGAATAGATGTCCGCCTTGGCAGAGTTCACGACTTCCTTTTTAGGATTGGCAGCCAAAAAGGCAAACCCGATGACTAATATCAACACGGAGGACGCAAGAAGTTTAAAGAAAACATGAAGGGAATTTTTCATTTGCAGGGTCCTGTATCTGGTTTCTTCGACTCGCATGCGTCA
>JALSKP010000574.1 GCA_026988815.1 Myxococcales bacterium
TCCTCGATAGATAAGATTTATGCAAATATGAAGACGGGAACGATGAGCCCTGCGCTTTACTATTTGGCTGGAAAAGCGTTTTACGAAAAGAAAGACTATTCCAAGGCACGAGAGAATTTGCAGCGCGCGATGAAGACCCAAGGCTACGAAAAGTTATCCAATTACTTCATTGGGGTCAGTTACGCGGCCGAGAAAAATTTCTCGGAAGCGAAAAGCTACTTTGAAAAAGTAGTCTCAAAATCTCCAACCACCCAACGCGAGATCGAGGTCAGTGATCTTGGCAATATTGCCCTCGGTCGAGTGTCCTATGAAACGGGCGATTTAGAGTTTGCCATCGACTACTATAATAGAGTCGGACGTGGAAGCCGCCACTTTGATCGCGCCCTCTGGGAATTGACCTGGGTGTTGGTTTCCAAGAAAGAATTCGTTGCCGCTCGTACCAATATTGATGTTTTGGTGTTGTTCGAAAATACGAATCCAAATTTACTCGCTGAGGCAGAACTCCTTCGTGGAGATCTGTCGTTAAGGCTTAAAGAGTTCGATGTTGCGATTGCCGATTATACACAAGTCATTAATAAGTTTTCTCCGATAGCAGAGCAGATGAATACGTTTGCTGTCGAACATCAAAACGTAGATGACTTTTTTGCGGCCCTCATTGGCGACGAATTCGCGGGTATCGAGAAAGGTTTGCCTCCCTTGGTACGCGAGTGGACGCAAAATGATCCGAAAATGAGGTCATCCATGCAAACGCTCCGAGACGTGAAGAAGATCGAAGACGATATTTCATATTCGTTTCGTTTGCTCGACGAGATGGATGCGCGTTTGGGTTCGAGTAATAAAATCATGTCCGTTCCCGAGTTGGCCGAGGGTCTTCTTCAGGGCATTGATGCGGAAAACCGGATTCTTAGTATTCAACGAAAATTGGTGGATAAAGAAGTCGAAATTGTAGGAACCTTGACCGGCGATAAGGCGGCAGCATGGCAGACCCTCTCCGCGCAACTTGATGCGCTTCAAGTCAAATTTGAAAAAATTCCTAAAACACGTGCTGAGATTACCCAGCGTGATGTCGATCGTATGAAAAATTTCAGCAAGGTACGTAAAGAGCTCGACGATGTTGTGTTTGAGATAAAAAACCAGCAAGCCCAGATCAAAGCTGTGGACGACTATTTTGGAAACCAAAAGGGCCAAAAGATAAGCGAAAAAGAAAAAGCCGAAATTACAGAGTTTCGTGAGAAAATGGTGGTTCTTCGCAACGAAAATGGTGTTAAGCGCGATGCGTTGAAAGCCAATCTTGCGAAAATTCGGATGAAAATAGGTGCTGGGAATGACCTTACAAAAATAGAATCCACCCTCCGAGATGCCTACCGTGGAAAACTTCAAGAAGCGCAGATATTTTTATCTCAATTCTCGGCTACCTCCGAAATGACGGCAATTCAAGCTGCTCAAAGCAGTATTCCCGTTCACGAAAAAAGACTAAAGACCTTCTATATTGAACTCGACAAATACGCTGATGAGGCCTTGGTCGAAATTCGGAACGAAGTAAAGAAACAACGGTCTTTAGAATCTTCGTATCGCCAATCGGTAGCGCAATTGATGACCTCGGCGAACGGTGGTGCAGGGTTTTTAGCGCATGTAAATTTTATGTCGGCCCGAAGGCAGTTTAATGAAACTGTTTTAAAAGGGGACGTCGGAATTATTGATGTCGTATGGGAAAAGAAAGATGATCGTTCAACGAAAATTGGTCAAATGTTTGAGGACCGAGCGAGCGAACTTAAGCGTCTTCAAGAATCCTTCGACGAGGTTCGATAGATGAAAACAATGAAGCTCAAAATACTCTTCTTCTCCGCGTTATTGTCCCTAGGTGGCGATGCTTTTGCCCAAGAAAAG
>JALSKP010000575.1 GCA_026988815.1 Myxococcales bacterium
CGCGTTTTCTCTTGATTCATTTTTATCGCGATTGGAGGATCATTGCCGTCGCGTTGTTCCAAACTATAGAAAATATTTGGAGATTCGTCGCAAGATTTCTGACGACACACGCCGCGAATTAAGACTGGAAGAATTTAAGCCCAAGCCCTTAAGTTCCTTCGTCCGAAACCGTCTCATTAACGAATCCTACCTTCCCATCATCGGCGATAACCTGGCCAAACAAATCGGCACGGTGGGGGATAGCAAGCGCTCAGATCTCAACGGTTTGCTGATGATGATATCGCCGCCCGGTTACGGAAAAACGACTCTGATGGAATACGTTGCCAGCCGTTTGGGACTCACCTTTATGAAAATCAACTGTCCGGTTTTGGGGCACGATGTGATTTCTCTGGACCCGGCCAACGCGCCCAATGCGACGGCAAAACAAGAACTCGAAAAGCTCAATCTTGCGTTGCAGATGGGCGATAATGTGATGCTTTATCTTGATGATATTCAACATACGAACTCAGAATTTTTGCAGAAATTTATTTCTCTTTGTGATTCCACGCGACGTATTGAAGGGGTCTGGAAAGGGCAAACGCGCACCTATGATTTACGAGGAAGAAAATTCTGTGTGGTCATGGCAGGCAACCCCTACACGGAATCGGGGGAGATGTTTCGCGTTCCGGACATGCTCGCCAACCGTGCCGATATTTATAATTTAGGTGATGTGTTGAGCGGAAAGGAGGAACAATTTTCCTTGAGTTATATCGAAAATTGTTTGACCTCAAACGCGGTATTGGCGCCTCTTGCCACGCGCGAAATGTCAGACGTTTATAAATTGATTGATATGGCCAAGGGCCGTGAGGTCGCAACCACCGATCTTTCCCACACCTATAGTAGTGCCGAAATCACGGAAATCACGCGCGTTTTCGAGCGCCTTTTTGTCATCCAAGACACGATTCTAAAGGTCAACCAACAGTATATTGCCTCCGCCGCTCAAGCGGATATGTACAGAAGCGAACCCTCATTTTTATTGCAAGGGTCTTATCGTAATATGAACAAAATGGCGGAGAAAATTTCATCGGTCATGAACGAAGAAGAGCTCGATAATTTGATAACGGATCACTACCGCGGCGAGGCCCAATTGTTAACGCAAGGAACCGAGGCAAACCTTCTCAAACTTGCCGACCTACGTGGTAAACTTGACAACAAAGGCAAGGCGCGCTGGGAAAAAATCTGCAAAGATTTCCAGCGCATTAAATCCATGGGAGGCGAGGACGCCGATTCTGGTCAACGCATCGCCAACCAAATCGCCGAGCTCGTCGGCGCCATCAACGACCAAACCAACGCCGTCCCGGAAGACAAATCAGGCGAGCGCATCGCCGACCAAATCGCCCAACTCGTCGGCGCGATTTCTAAGAAAAATACTTCTAAAATACCGGTCCCAAAAACCCACACGAATGCCGCGCAAAACATCGCCAACCAAATCGCGTTATTGATTAATGCGGTAAACAAACAAAGCAATCCTATCTCGATCACCAACGCCCCGTCGAAAGCTTTTGACGATGTGTTAGAGATTTTGAACGGAACCATTACCCACACACTTATTCCCTTGGTCCGGCGAATGGACAACCGCATCGCCCAAGACGCGGAGGCTCACCAGATGATTGAGAAGTTGCGATCCGATGTTCGTAAGTTGAAAGCGCGTGATAAAAAATAAGTTGAAGAATTATCAATGCCGAAACCTTTTGAAGGTTAATGTAGATGGAGAAGATGTTTGCTTGTCATTGCGAGTTCCTCGGTCATCTTTACGGTCCTTTTATCGAGGATAGAAAACGAAACAAAAGCCGATAAAGCCGGATACGACCATATTCGAAACACTAAGTTTGCGTTTCTTCGTTTAATCAAACCTGGATAATTTAAAGGTTGTTCGAGTACGGCGATTGCATTTTTGACTTCTTCAATATTCATTCAAAATTTCAAAAAGGGGCATTACCTCATCCCTTACCACTAACATCTTAGGTTTGAAATGTCGGCTAAACCGTGGACCGAGGCAAAATATGTCCGAGGTCACAAAGACAAGAAAACATGCCGAAACGTAAATATACCTACGATGTAAAGGACTGAAATATTGTACCGTCTGATGAGATTTGATTCTTGAGATTTTCAATTTCTTGTCTCAAGAGGGCGGGCACCTTCACAAGACTAAGCACCACTAAAGACAGCGGGGCCTTCATGATAAATGATAATAGTATGTTGTTTTACTTGTTGGGTGTTGAGTTATCTCTAGGCAAGTGGGGGATCGCTACTACCGAGCACGGCACACTTGACCAAAAAGTATTGCCAGGAAACATTGCCTCAGAACCTTTTCGAAACCCCTCAAGCCCTTCGAATTTACGACACTTTCTTAACCGTCTTAAATACCTCGGACTCATCCCAACGCCGGCGCGATTGCATGCCATTTCTCTTCTCACGGATCGTTTCCTCGAATTTGATTATTTGCTACCGCATTTTAAGCGGCACTAAGCCAATCCTTGATTAGGCGACACGCTCGGTCGCTCTCAACGAAGAGGACCTAAGTCTAACTCCGTAATTCGAAGCGGAGTACGTAGCTGGTGCATTTCAATCGCCGGTCGCAGAAGTGCCTGCATAATTGCGTGTACACTTGATAGCCGCTATCCTCGCACCGGAGAAAACCCATGAGCATTGAAAAAGAAACCGAAGCCGCACCGCGAATCTCAACATTCGCAGAATTTTATTTGTATTATCTGCGAGAGCATTCGGACCCTCTTTGTCGTCGCCTCCATTATATAGGCACAACACTGACGCTGATTATTTATGCTATGGCGATTTTTGTGACGCCATGGTGTTTGCTTGCAGCTCCTGTCGCGGGGTACGGTTTTGCTTGGTACGCACATTTCTTTATTGAAAAAAATAGACCTGCTACTTTCACCTACCCTCTATGGTCATTGGTCAGTGATTACGTAATGTTTTTTAGTTGGCTATCGGGCAAATTACCTGCCCAACTAAATAAAGCGGGCGTGACGGGGTTCCCCAAACAGGACCGGGAGAATGGTGGACCTTAAATATGTCCGAGGGTCTGGCCATTGTGGAACGGCGAGTGAGGTGCACGATTTGATTTGGAAAATGTCGGTTTGGACGCGTCCTTGTTCCCCCTTTGGTAATAACGGTTACTATGTTCTTTATCGGGCCAAGAAGGATTTGATTGTCGGAAAGGGCCGGTTTTAGTTCAGCAAACGCGAGAAGATGCTAATTTTGGAGTTCAAGTTCCCTTTCCCGGTGTTCTCCTTCAGCCTAAGGGAACATGGAATGATGGCTGGATACGACAGGGCCAAAAAAATTTCTCAATACGCCGATTGCGCAAGCGAAGCTTCTGGGCCGAAATAACGTTAGAAAACTACTCTTCGCCCTTTGCACGCTGGACGAAAAGTTGTTCCGCCATCGCCTTTTCAACATATTCTTCTTGGCTCCACCCACAAACGATGGTGAGCTGTTCCCAATTTCGTACCGAGAGAAAAGTCTGAGGACCGAGCAGGGATCGAGGTTATGCAGGTTCTCAATCGTGAGATCTTAAAGTCAAAAACGGCGGTTTTTCTGTTTGGAAATATTCCATTGTCGACGGGTTTGGCTATCTACGCCTACGTTGTCGGCCCGCGTTCCTTCGGCGTATGGTTGGCGTTGGGCGCCTTGAGTTACCTTGTGTTTGTTCTATTCGTCTCTTACGCGGTCAACGTACCAATGAATGAAGAACTGGATCCAATGGACAAGGATAGCATGGGGAGCGCAATCTATTGGAAGCAAGCTACGTTAAACCCTGGGTTTTTTGGAATTGGATTCCTACCTTTGGGCGGTAGCGACATCGCTTTGCTTTTTGGTGGCGAGCCTGCGAATGATCTAGGAGGCACCCGAGGGAGGATTTAGTTTATCGGCTAAGAAATCGGAAAGGGCCGTTTTTAGTTCAGAGGGCATTTCTTTCTGAAGGATCGTCTTACAGACGGGACCTGTTGACTTGTAGGACTCGATAAAAGCCAAGCAAGCCGGACAAATCTCAAGATGGAGTTCCAGATCGTCCCGTTGCGCTTTGTCCAAATCGCCTTCCAAGTAGTCTACGAGGAGGTTAACGATTCTTGGGCATTGATAGATGTAGGCCATATTTTAAACCTTAAATTATTCAGTCATAAGATGATAATTTTCGCGTTAAGTTTCAACTTAATCCATGTATTTGTCTAAAATGATCCCGAGATTTTCTTTTGTCCAGGTCGGAATCTTTTCAGGTCGAGTCATTATCGCGTTTTTTAGGGCAAAGGACGCGTCACATTCGGCTTCTTTTTCTAAAGGAATGGCAGGGATCAAGGCCGCCAAGATACGTTTTACATTTGAAACGTTCGCCATAAGGGTTTCAATAACCTTGCTGACGTCGACATGATCGTCTTCGTGCCAAACGTCATAATCGGTAGGCAGAGCGATTGTCGCGTAGCACATCTCACATTCTCGGGCGAGGCGGGCTTCAGGCATCGCCGTCATACCAATTAGACTGGCTCCCCATGAGCGATGGAGATTGCTCTCCGCAATGGTGCTAAAAGCTGGGCCTTCCATACACACGTAGGTTCCGCCATCATGAACGGTGATTCCCCCATCTTTTTTGATAACATCTAAAAGAACCTCTCGTAACATTGGATGAAAGGGGTAGCTCAGACCAGCGTGAACCGCGATTTCGTCGAACATCGTGTTCGCACGCTTGACCGTTTTATCGATGATTTGATCGGGGACGACGAAATGACCGGGTACAATTTCTTCTTTCAGCGAACCTGTAGCTGAGACGGTGACCAACCAAAAAACACCCAAGGATTTCAGAGCCCACATGTTGGCGCGATAGGGAACTGTAGACGGATTGTACTCGTGAAATTTACCATGACGAGGAATGAAGGCGACCTTTCTCCCATCCAATTCTCCGATGGTGATAGGCGCGCTTGGATCCCCAAAAGGCGTTTCGATTTTTCTCTCTTCAAGGATTTCAATCCCGTCAATATCGTAAACTCCACTTCCACCTATTATTCCGATAGGAACTCTTGAATCGCTCATTACTCATCTCCGAAAGGGTTGAATGGCGAATATACGTTTTCCTGAGAGAAAAGAAATGAGAAAAAGGAGGCAAATAAAAAACCTCTCAACGTTGAGAGGTTTCAAAGAAAGTCAAACTTCAAAGATTAGCCACCGACGCAAACGCCAACTGTTCCGCTACCGTTTTCTGAGCAGATCTGGCTACAACAATCGTTGTTTTCTAAGCAGGTCTTACCCAAGGGGCGACATGGAGGACCACAAGTGCCGTCGTCGCGACAATTACCATTGCAGCAATCGCCATCGGTTGCACAGGATTGTCCGTCGAAGACGCAATCTGGGCATCCTTCATCAATTTGTCCATCGTTGTCGTTGTCGACGCCGTCTCCACAAATTTCGCCAGCACATTCTGGTTCGATATTATTATCAATGAATCCGTCACAATCGTTGTCTTGGTAATCACAGACCTCAGGCGTTGGCATACATGGTGTAGCGCAGCCTAGGGTGATTTTTAGCGGCTCAGGGTTCGCAGGTGGAACGGCACGAAGGTCGTCACACAGCGTTCCGTTCAAGGTTAGAATACCCGTTGCGGCGTCATATTCCCAACCATTAGCTCCACCGCGAGTAGCAGCCATTTGTGCGACTTCTACCCAAATCTTGTTGGCATCTTGAGGTGTAGGATTGTTGAGTGTGTAAGAACACGCGATGGCATTGGTTGCGATATTTTGAAGCGCTGCAGTAAGAGCCGCTGTTCCGTTTGCCGGAGTGAAAGGCGCTGTTCCGCCAGCCGTTGCGATTTGGTTGAGTTGACCGGGATTAATGCCGTCGCCTAGTCCAATCACGTAAACTGGGACACCAGCCGCGGCAAGAGCCCCAGCTGCATTCACGGAATTACCGATGCTCGAAGGAACACCGTCGGTCACGAGAATGACAACTTTTTGTCGAAGCATGTCTTTCACGTCGCCTGGATCTGAATAACGTTGCTGCGTAAGAATCGCAGTAAGGGTCGCCGCGATGGGCGTTCCGCCTCCAGTATCAAGAGGAGCCCACGCAGCCTTTAGTGCAGCTGCGGTATGGGAACCCATATTGAGAATGTGGTTGAGGCCGTTTCCAAATTGTCCGGAGAATTCGCCGAATCCAAAACGCGCATCCCCAAAGAGGTTATCGGCAACAGAGTTCAATGCTGCTTTCGCCTGGGTGATACCGTTACCGCCCATCGAACCTGAGGTATCTAAGGTAATGTAAATGTTGGGTTTGAGGATTTCGAAATCACTTTTTTGCTCGCCGCAAACCATTCCGGCTGGAATCGGAGAACACGCATCGCCAGTTCCATTTCCGGCGGAATCGGTTTGATCAATATTGGCCGCATTCGGGCAATTATCACAGGCATCGCCAATTGAATCGTTATCGGCATCGGCCTGATCCATGTTGGCTACATTTCGGCAATTGTCCGTTTTAGAAGGAACGCCATCGCCGTCTTCGTCTAATTCTGGATCGTATCCAACGCCATCTTCGCACTCATCACCGGTGCCATCGCCGTCGTCATCAAGTTGGTCAAGATTGGGGATGTCGATGCAATTATCACACGCATCACCCACGCCATCGGCGTCTTGATCAAGCTGGTCTTGGTTAGATACGCCGACACAATTATCGAAGCGATCCAAGAATCCGTCCATATCGTCATCGGCGAAGGGCGGAATGGTCATTCCGTTATTATCACCGTTATTAGAGCCTCCGTTATTACTTCCGTTATTTTCACCGTTGTTAATCGGCGTGACTGTATTGTTGTCTTCAGTAAGGCATTGCTTGCCAACAAGTTCAGAACCCGTTGGGCAAGTGAGTTTCTTTCCCGTATCGTCGGTACATGAGATCCCTCCCAACACGACTGATATAACCAATATATTAAGAAAATTACGCATTAATGCTTCTCCGGTTGCGGCAGATTTCAGGCAATTAGGTCCTTACTGCTCAAAATAATTGTATAAAATTGTTACGTACACGTGTAAGGTACCAGAAGGTGTCGTACAATTCGACCATCTCGGTTGATTTTTTATGACGATTTTATGCAAGTTTGAATGAATTAGAACATCTTGAAAAAGAGTGGACAGAGTTCCGAACTCCCGAGGACAACACCATGTATTGGATCATGCCTATGGCATTATTCTACTCAGGTTTTTTCGCAGGTCCTTTCTTCACCCTCATCATCGCCGCTTTGGCCACAAAACTGAAACTTGAGGCGAGGTTGGGGCTTTTCCTCATCGGCGCCGCCGGGACAACCTGGTGTATTTTGCAAGCCATTACTGTCCTCTATAGCTCAACCTCCCTCCCGATGACCATTCATATCGCAAGAAGTGTACTCAATCTCGTCTTTGGTGCGATCAGTTTTAGAATCGTTCAGCAATGGGGTCAAAAAGAAGGATACTTCAGCGGAAAGAAAACCCACATTATTACAATCTGCGTGGGGGTGATTTCGGGAATCCTTTTTCTCTTTCCACCGTCGAAAATAATGATGGCCATTGGACGCTGAGTTTAGTAGGAAGCATCCGATATATTTATTGTTCCATTCTTGTAAGGAGAAGAGATGAAAACCATCTTTACTATTATTCTTGTTTCTTTGTTCGCCTCCTGTGAAGCCCAAACCCCTCCCAAAAAATCTGGAGACAAAGTCACCGTTGAGAAAAAAGCAGCCTCACCCGGCGAGAAAGCCAAAGCTATGGTCAAAGCTGGTGCAATCTTGCTCGACGTGAGAACCCCCGGCGAGTTTCAGTCAGGCTCGCTGCCTGGCGCAATAAATATTCCGGTTCAAAATCTCACCGAGGGGATGGCCAAACTCGATAAATCCAAAGACATCGTCGTATTCTGCGCCAGCGGTGCAAGAAGTGGACGTGCAAAAGGAATGCTCGAAAAAGCCGGATTCAAAATGGTTTTTAACATGGGCGGAAAAAGCGCCTGGGAATAAATCCTCGCGATATTCCCTCGAAGGTTTCGTTCTTCATTCAAAGGTTAAAAGTTGAAAAAAATACTACTCATTCTTACATTCGTTTCTGCATGCAGTTCCTCGCCAGCCATTCCCGATGATACCGAGGCGCGAAATTACCGCTCCACTTATACCGGCGGCGAGAAAGAAAAGGTGAAAGCCAAAGAAGAAATTCCTCCTCCCGTGAATGAAGAAAATATACTCCCCAAGGCCATTGGTCCGGTGGCTATGGTAGACGGAAAACCCGTTCCAGCGTTGGCCTTCAATACCGAAATGAAGCGGCTTCAGAAAACCGGAACCCCCATCAACATGATTCGCAAATTGCAACAACAACTCACCATGAAATTGGTGGATCAGCAATTGATTGAAAACGCGATTCTTGCCTCTAAGATTGTCGTGAGTAAGGAAAAAATCGATGCAAAAATGGAGCAAGTACGCCAGGAATTTCAAACCATGAGAGGCAAGTCTGGCGAAACGCTAACGCTTGAAATGATGACCAAACAGATCGGAATAAGCGCGGCTGAACTGCGAAAATCCATCAAGCAATCGGTAGCCTTGGAGACCTTGCTCGCCCAAGAGGGATTGAAATTTGATGAAGCTAGCGTGAAAGCATTTTACGATGAAAACCCAGATAATTTCGCGCGCCCGGATCAAATTCGTGCCAGCCATATTCTTCTCAAAGTTGAAAAATCGGCATCGGAAAATGACTGGAAAGCGGTCGAGGAGAAAATTAAAAAACTTCATAAAGTAGCCATGAAAAAGAAAACCGATTTTTCAAAGCTCGCAGAAGTCAACTCCGAAGACACCCTCTCTGCCAAACGTGGTGGCGAACTTGGTGGCTTCTTCCCCAAAGGCGTCATGGTTCCAGAATTTGAGGAGTCCGCCTTCGCGCTAAAAAGGGGCGAGATTTCAAAACCCATCAGAACCCAATACGGCTGGCATATTATCAAATTATTGGAGAAGAGAGCGGCCGGTCCCGTGCCCTTTGACGAAGTAAAAGATAAGTTAAAAGCCCAACTAAAAGCCAATGGGATGCAACAATATTTGGGAAGCTATGTTACCAAATTGCGTCAAGGCGCCGATATTAAATTGCTTCCAGATAATATTAAGTAGTCGCGTTTTTAGTAAGCTTGTTTATCAATTCAAGGTATTCTAAGGCTAGCGTTTCGCGGTTAAAATCAGTTAAAACAACATCGCGCAAATGATAATAACTTTCCGTCGATTGGTTAAGTTCTCGCGCTGCGTCTACCAGACCTTGAGCATGCTCAGGTTGAACGTAAATACCAGCATTATATTTTTGAATGAGTGCTTTAGCATCTCCGGCGATCGCACAAAGTGTCGGGACGTTCATCGACATATAATCGAAAATTTTATTGGGATAGACTTTTTTAAAAGTGGCGTTGCGTTGAAGGATGGCCAAACCCGCATTTGACGCTCCTAGAATTTTAAAGGTTTCTTCTTTTGGAATCGGATCTTGCCAGGAAATATTATCCAACCCCCGTCGTTTGGATTCAGCCATCCAGTCCTTTTTTTGGGGACCTTCACCGATAGAAACGAAACGAAAATGAGGCTCATCGCGAAGGATTGAAGCTGCCTCGATCATCAAAGATAAATTGTTCGCGATGCCATGTGCACCAACATAAAGCATCACAAATTCGTGCTTGGCCCAACCGAGTTTCTCACGCATGTTCTCCCGATTAAAGCGAACCAAGGAATCCGGATGAACGCCATTGGGAATGAAGTGAATCTCCTTTTCCGGAAAACGTGTTGAAATTTCTTTTGCAATTCCCGGACTCAAGGCGACAACGGCATCACATTCTTCATAGGCCAATTCTTCAAGGGCAAAGCCGGATTGGGCGACCAAACTCGACGCGTTGATGACACCAGTGGAAATCGCTGACTCGGGCCAAAGATCGCGTACTTCGAAAATAAAAGGAATATTCCATTTTCGTTTCGCAACGAAGGCTGGCACGACGACTGGAAGGGAAGGCGAAGAGGCGATGACAATATCGTGCTTTTCTTTGAGTTTTCGAACCCGCCTCGATGCGCGAAAAGCGAATTGCGCATAGGATTTTATACGGGCATTTTTTTGGTGGCCGCGATAGGACAAGGTCGGGATTCTAATAACGGAAATGTTTTGATGGTGCTCATCGCGAGCGTGACTATCGTCTCCACTTTGGTAGTGGGTTGCGTCTGCAATCACCGTGATGTGATGGCCACTTTCTGCCCAAACGCGACACATATCGTTAAAGCGGCTTCCGCCTGCTTCGCCCTTGGCTAGGAAAAATTGGTGGATTAAGAGGATTCGCACAGTCTGAACACGCTATGAATATGGAAGGCTGATTGACTAGATGTTTTGATTTCAAATTGAATCGCCGGTAATTTTTCGCGATAATTTGGAGAGTGATAAGTTGGCGAAACTTCACAATAAATGCTCGCGCCATAAGAGATAACATCCAATGCATGTTTTGAGTTCATCTGAATAGTAAACCCATCATCTATTCTCTCGATAGAAGAGGCATCGATACCTTGATCGCTTTCATTTTCGAGTGGCCAAATCCAACGGATTGTAAAATGTCGAAGCTCCACTTCGCTTTCAGAAAGCGCAGTGGGTTTAAGAGAGTCGATAACGCGAACTTCATCCACGCCACATTGAACTTTTCTCTTCGCGATCCAATCATCGGCGACCTGGAATTGACTCAACAATAAAGCGTGATGTTGTTCCATGAGAACGCGTTTAAAGGGCTCTTCTTCAACCCAAGAAAAACGTCCCAAAGGCGCGCGCTTCCGCGTTTGATCGGATACGATTTTACAATGGTGCATCGCTCCCATCAGCGGGTCTCTATCTTGGTTACTGCCTTCGCTAAGGCGTGCTAAGGGAGAACAATATAAAAAGGACCCCGAATCGATGGTGAGGTTTTCGCCCTGCATCCAGATATCGCAGTGTCCAAAATCATCGTGACCGCTTTGCATTGGCGCGATGGTGGTTCTCAAAAAAGCGGAGGTGTTTTGATGATGAATTGCCGCTATGCCAGACTTTTCAAAATGAACGCTTCGAACGCCTCGCGCGCCCTCTTTGGCTCTCGCAAAGGTATCGCCAAACAAAAGAATGCCTAAATAATGGGAGCGTCCCTGGCCAGCATGCCCCGATTCGCCAATACGCTTGAAGTGGAGTTGGGTACCATGGGTTCTGAATTCCAGGGCGTTTAGAAAAGGGCGATAATCACGCAAACGACTCAAGTTGGAGATGCCAAACATTGCGCTATCGTTCTGTCCGAAGTTTGCCAATTCGCCGTGCGGATATTGGATTAGAGATTTAAAATAGAAAAGAGAGCGCGTGAAAATAGCGTCGTAATGGCCTAAATTCAGACCCAGACATTCAAAGTATAAAAGCGAGCTAAGAACAAAACGATGATAATTGTGAGAGTGTTGGACGTACCCACCGTCGTCAGAAAATTGGTCTCGGTGTTTATCTAAGGCGCTCATCCCTCGGTCGACCCATTCCGCGGATTTTTCCCAGGTTGGAAAATAGAGACCCAGCAAAGCCAAACATCCCGCTTCGATGATCGCATGATTATTTTTTAGAGACAGGTCAGCGAATTCGAAATGGGTGCGAACATATCGGCCGTGCCAGAATAGAAAATCGGCAGCAAGGCGAAACTCCGCCTCTTCAACGCTATCCCCGAAAACGCGAAGGGCTATCAAGACTTGTATCGCCCTTAAGGCCACTTCTTGACCGTTCGTCCAATGTACGCCCTCCCCAACGGGATTGTCGCGCACGAAAGAGCGTAGTATCGAAAAGTAGTGGAGACGCCATTGGGGATCGCCGTCGAGCATGAATGCGTTGAGAAGGGGACTAAGCCAATTTAATCTGCCGAGTTCCCAAATACTACGAAAGTCTCCAGGTGCTTTGGTTCGAACCCGCGTGTAGTGAATCCGCGGCCAGATCGTTTCGTCAAAAGGATCTTTATGCCAGTCCAGGAAATCACCATAGTAAACTTCTTTACCAAAACATTGAATCGCTCCCATGCGAACAAGTTCGGCCCTGGCAAGAACAAGCTCAGCCTCAAAATCAGGCATGGACGAAAAATAATGACGAACAGCCGTTCTTTGAAACGCGTCATTGGAGCACACATGCTTTGCACGTTTACTAAATAGTTCGAAAATAGGTTGCTCAAAAGGCGTCGAATAAGCGTGGGGACGTTCTAAAAATGCGCGAATTCCGGACTGATCTTCAAAGCGTTGAACGGCCCGAATCGTTAACGCTTCTGGCCCCATCTTCATTACGCTTTTTAACCAGTTTTTCATTTCATGCCTTCTGCCATTGTATCGCGATACGATGGGTTTCCATCAATGACGAGAATGGTATGGGATTCTCGCTACTTGTTCTAATAGCATGAATGAAGGCCCCGAGAAGTTCTTTATGCCCTTTGCCGCGCAATGTTTGCGTGCGTCGTTTCAATCTATTCAACAGACTTTGATTGTTAGATGATATACTAATTTTAGTCGCGTTGTCGATCTTAATAGTAGACTGGTTTACAAATATCTTCAGTTCCTCTTTTGTTTCCAAGTCGCTGCCCCGTGTGGTGTAGATAATCGTACCGAGATCTCCGTTATCGTATTTGAGGTGAAGGGAACCCGAACTTTCATCACTGCGGATGCACTGATACTGGATGACCTTGGAAGAGGAAAGAAATCCAAGGAGGTCGATAAAGTGACAAGCCTCGCCAATAAAAGCACCGCCTCCTCGCAAAGGGTCAAGCAACCAATGGTCAGCCGGAAGCTTTGGGGCGTTGATTGTATAGAGAAAACTTCTTGGCCCGACATTGTCGATGAGCGATTTGGCGTGAACGAGGGCTGGGGCAAAACGGCGATTAAAACCTACACAAAAAATAAGATTCTTCTGAAGTTTTTCCCGCGCCGCGAGAAAGGCATTTTCTACTTCAACCAATTCCTCTTCATGGAGCGCCATCGGTTTTTCAACAAAAAGATGTTTGCCGGATTGAAGTATTTGCACTGCGTAGTCAGCGTGATCTTGGTGCTGGGTCGCTAGAATAATCGCATCACAAGGCGAGGAAATTAGGGCCGTCGTATCCGCGCTAGCGAAGCGAAAATTATATTTTTTAGAAAAAACTTTTGCGCTCAAGCCTCGTAAAGAGACCACCCCTTCTCGCCGAATATCAAGACCGTCTAGAGCGGGACCAAGGGTGGAAAAGACGAAATTTCCAGCGCCGATTATCGAAAGGCTTGGCCGATGTGAGGGTT
>JALSKP010000576.1 GCA_026988815.1 Myxococcales bacterium
GCCCGCTCTGGAACAAAATTATCAGTATTGGAAACCCTTCGAGATGCGTTGATCGCGATGTCGAAAAGCGAAGAAGGATCGAAAATGCTCCAAGAGATATATGGCGTTTCAACGCTCACCAAGGTTTCCCATTCCGACCACACGCTTTCGATCGAGAATGCTCAAAAGATTGCCGGACACGGATATTTGGGGTTCAAAAAAGAAGCCGACAAGGTGTTAGCACCTCAATAAAAAAATGTCTGATTAAAGGCAGTCGAAGATTGAATTTGATCTGTAGGGTAGGCCTCTGTGGTGTGCGAAGCCGGCCCTTGGGTATACCCGGATTACGACTATTTATGAGCGATCTGTGGTACCCAAGCGGGATCCAGATATCATGCTTCTTTAAGGACAGGGAACCATGAAAATTCGATAGCTCAACGTTGTTCACATCAACGACACCAAGCAAGACGTCGAAGCTGTACTCGCCTTTACCTACCAAGATATGACCAAATAGGTTTTACAAGCGCGTCGTATTTTCCAGGTAGGTTGCACGGAGCGCTTGGTCACCCAAAACCGCCCACGCATCTTCGATTGCATCAGAAATTTCGGCCAATTCTTCTCGAAAAACGCGTCCCAAATCGAAATCAACCTTGGAGATGTCGAAAAGTCGCGCGAGTTGATGATAGGCTCTTTGAATGTGCTCGTTGCTCGCACTTCGAGGAATATCTAAGATCGTAAAATAATCTTCATGGCGAACCTTTCTTAACATCCGACGAATTTCCTCGGCGCTCAAACTCTCGGGAAGGAGCTCCGCTCCTTTGGCAACTTCTTCGATGCGATAAGGTTGCACGATTGGGCCACTGTCTATTTTCGCGAAATCGGCAGGCTTAACACCCAAGTGTTCCGAAATGAGATCGATTAAAGAATCGGCTGCCAGGTCTGGTGGACGCCAGCACAGATCGTCCAAAACACCCTCTTGTTTTTGGGCCAAAATAAGCAAGGGCGTGAGCCTGGCGAGCGGCCGCTCTTGAATACTTTCAACCAGAAGTTCTATCGAGGGGTAGGTCTTTTGACTGTACAAAATTACGATATCGGGCGGCGTTGCCTCCATCGCTCGGATAGCGGCGGCAGGGAGAATCTGTACATCTACATCAATGGCAAAGGCGCGCAGACGCGTTCTAATATGTGCCGCATCACGGCCGATAGCGAGAAGTCGAATCACTTAAGCCTCAAGTTTACTAAAAGATCACTGAGTTCCTGATAACCTTTCGGAGAAACAGGAAGGGGAGTATGACCTTTTCTTGCGACTTGAGAAAGTTTTTTGAAAAGTTCGCCATTCTCGGTAGGACGAAAATCAGGATCGCCAATCTCTTCACTTCCATCAAAAACACATGCATCGACGATCGAGGACACATCAATGGATGCAATGCCACTATTGAGGGCAAGGCGACTTAAGAGGAGATTAAATTGATAGGCATGCTCTGAAGGGTTGGCACTACCCCAACTATTTTCGGCTTTTTGTAAAAGTTCGTCCATGTTTGAGACGAGAACACTCGTAAACGAGTTTACAATAATATCCCTGTTCATCTCCTCAGCCCCGCTCCTCGGACCGACAAGGATCTCATATGCTAGGATAGATTGATGCAGTGCCATGCGAATTAGTTTTTCGAGCTCTAGGAAGCTTTGGTTTTCGGCGAGGGTAAACATATCCGGCTGGCGCTTAAGTCCCATCGCAATTCGAGCGGGATAAACGTGAACCTGTACCAGTGGCGACAATACCTTCTTCTCACACTCTTGAAAACCTGCCCCGGTTTTGTTTCCGATTAAATCAGCAGTAAAAAGATGACGCGATATAGGAGGGAGCGTCTTTTCAGCGCAGCTTGACCGAGAAATATCCCGGTC
>JALSKP010000577.1 GCA_026988815.1 Myxococcales bacterium
ATCGCAGCCGCAAACGGGCTGGTATTGTTCGGTGCAGTCTTGAGGTTTTACTTCGCAAATACCCGAGGCATCGGCGGCACCACAAATATCCTCTGTTTGGTAGTGGCAGAATTCGTTTTCATTGCACTTCTCTTGGTTGGTACTATGTCCTCCACAAGGGCGTTCCTCGACTGTGGGAACGCAGTAATGAGTTCCGCCACATTGTCCTAGCTCGATTTCAACACATTCTGTATTGGGCAGGCAAGGCCCGATGGTTTCGGTAAATCCAGGACGACAAACGGAGTCGATCGCCAAACAGTCTGGGGGAGTTTGTTCACAATAAATCGTGGATCCGCAGATCGTCACTTCTTCACAGGTCGTCGCGATTGCGATGGCGTTAATTCCGTCAGGAATGGTGGGGCAGGAATCGACTTCGGTATAGCCTGGTCGACATGCGGGAACAGCTGCGCATTGCGCGCATTCTGGATCAGGGTTCGCGCAAAAATTGTCACATATGCCGTCCTTATACCATCCGAAAGTATCGCAATAATCGGTCGTATCGCCCGCTTTTTTGAGTTTTTTAGCCTCGTCTTTTGTGAGGTCCTTGCTGCCTTCTTCGGGTCCGCAATTGAGAAGCGTGAATGAAAGCACGCCGAGTGTAAGTAATTTAAAATAGTTCATATTGGTCTCCTTTTGGTTACGAAGAGATGTAAGGCAAATTCAATGCCAGTGGAAATATGGCGAGATACCGGAGTGTTGAGAAGGAAGGAATCAAAAAAGAGTGGGGTCGACTCTTTGGGTCTCAGTTTTTTGTGGTTGATGTTGGATAGCGTACCACCCTTTGGACACTATGCCCTTGTCCTAACTCAAAAGCGCCAGTACGATACAGGCCAACTCAACCTGGTTTTAATGCATGTACAATGTTCTTATCGTTGATGAAGAAGAACATCTTCTATGGGCGCTCGAACAGAATCTCTTTCCAGATAGGGAGGATATTATTATTTCGAGTTGTACGACAGGGGAGGAAGGACTTGAAAAGCTACAGACCCAATCCTTTGATCTTCTCGTATGTGACATTAAAATGCCGGGAAAAATCGACGGTTTTCAGCTGATCTTGAGAGCTAAAGAAATCGCCTCGGAGGCGAAAGTAATCATCATGACCGCTTTTGGGACCAACCGTATTCAGAGTTTTGCCGAACGTATTGGCGTGACGCACTACGTGGAAAAACCCTTTAATACTATTGATTTACGTAACGCAATTTTAGAGGCATTGGACGAGAAGGAAGGTTTTCGTGGTGTCCTCAACGAGCTCGAACTTACCGATGTGGTGCAGATGCTTTGTCTATCAAAACGAAGCTCAATGGTGCATCTGAAGGATAAAGATAATCGGGGTCGACTCGTTTTTGAGGGAGGTCAGATCATACACGCAGTCTTCAACGACGAGGTCGGAGAAGATGCTGTTTACAAGATGTTAAGTTTGAAGCAGGGCGACATTTTTATGCAGTCCGATTACAAAAATGATGAGCATACAGTAGACCAGTCTTGGCAAGATCTACTTTTTGAAGGAGTGCGCCTAGCCGACGAAGCGAGAATGCACAAAAGTACCGAGATTTCTGAAATATCGGAGATTGAGGAATTTCCTTTAGACGATGATGATGTTTTTTTCGGTCTTGAAGATTCGGAACCATCTTCTTTGGATGATATGACATCCCTTGGGGTGGGGCACGACGATTCGTTTTTTAGCGATGCTGAGCTCCAGGAAATCGAGTACGCGGGACGAAAAAAAACGTCCGTGTCTGAAGAAGCCCATCCTCGTTTCACCAGAGAAGTTACGGCGATCACCAAAGCGATGTCTGAAGAAATGTTAATGGACGCAAAAGATTTAGCGCCCGATTCGGT
>JALSKP010000578.1 GCA_026988815.1 Myxococcales bacterium
CGCCTGGACGTAAGGTCACGTTCTCGATTTTATAGGTTAGGGCAAGAACCAAATCGTCGCTTATCCCAAGAAAATCATTAATGGGATAGCCAAAGGTCAGGCTTCCGCCACGAGAAGTTCGTGTGAAATCGGTTTCCTGGACATCGAAATTGAAGGCCGATGCGGACATCTGCCACTTGGAATCCAAGAACCAAGGCTCCGAAAAAGAAAGATTAAAAATCGTACGGATCGCAGAAATTTGAGCGCTGAGATTGAGAGATTGACCACGACCGAGTAGGTTATTCTCCGAAACTGATCCGTTGATGATCCAGTTTTCGATACTGGATAAACCAAATCCAAATTGGAGGGTTCCCGTCGGACGTTCACTCACTTCTACGCGTGCGTTAATAAGGTCATCTTGGGCACCGCGTTTGGTGGTGATATCGACTTTCTCAAAAAGACCCAAACGTCGAACGCGGGCGATAGAACGTTGGATATTCTTGCTAGAATAAAGTTCCCCTTCAAAAATCTTTAGTTCTCGGCGAATCACCTTATCTCGGGTTGCACGATTACCAACCACGTCGATTCGACCAAAATATACCTTATTCCCTTTTTGAATATCCATGAGGACGTCAATAAAGAGCGCTCCTTCGGCGTCCTTCCTAATCAAAGGATTCACGTTTGCGTACGCGTATCCTGCATCCAGAAAACTTGCTCGAATCACTTCCGCGTCTTCTCGCATTTTTCCATAACTAAAGCGTTTTCCAATCTCGCTCTTTTTCACTAGGGCCATCGTTTCTTTCTTGGTCGTAATCAGGTCGCCCTGAATATCCATTGAGCGAAGTTGATATTGTTTTCCCTCATCAAGCTGGATGGTGATGTAAATATAATGCTTATCACGAGAAAGACGAACCGTGGGGCGTTTCACTTTGATGTCGACGTAACCTTCA
Organism: Myxococcales bacterium; assembly: GCA_026988815.1. Lineage (GTDB taxonomy): Bacteria > Myxococcota_A > Bradymonadia > Bradymonadales > Bradymonadaceae > CALJNB01. The sequence goes on from JALSKP010000578.1 coordinate 930, forward strand.
TTGTAATAAAAGGCGGTAATGCGACGCGTATCGAGTTCAAAGGCCTCTTCTTTAAAGGAGCCAAATTCGGTGAGAAAAGATCCCCAATCCCCCTCTCGGGTTGCCATGATATTTTTCAAATCCTCGTCTGGAATATTTTTATTCCCCAGAATAGTAATCTTTTTCACTTCAACTTTGGAGAATTCGTTAATGTTAAAAACAATAGTGGCCTCAAAAGGCGTCGCCTTTTTTCGCTGTATTTTATAGTCGACTTCCGCCAAAAAATATCCTTTTTCGGCATAAAGCGCTCGGATTTTTTCTGCGTTCGATTTTACATCTTCAATATTTAAGACCTGATTCACGCGTAGATTGACAACGTCGCTAATGTCTTCTTCGGTGATCTCCTCATTACCTTTGTACTTCAAACCAACAATAGCTGGCTTTTCGGTCACGATGAAGGTGAGGATAACTTTTCCCTCCGCGGTTTTGGTTGCATCCACTTGGATATCTTCGAAAAAACCCAACTTGTAGATACGTTTAATATCTTTGGAAAGAGTATCCAGCGAAAGGGGTTGCCCTACACGAGAAAGAATACGAGTGATTATCGATTCCGCCTCGACACGGCGCATTCCTCGAACACCTATATCGTCAATTTTCTCCCCTTCGCTTACTTTCGAGCCTTGAGGAAGAGGTGCATCACGACGGGAGGGTGCTGGAGCGACTTTATCTTTGCTCTCCCGAACAAGCCCATCCTCTAAGGTCTGAGCCGAAAGAGGAATGGCAAACAAAGATATCATAATCACGCTAAGGAGAATCTGATATTTAATAAGCGTTTTCAAATATACATCCATGAATACGTCTAACATTATGACGCAAACTCCCTTTGCGAATCGGCGCCAATTAAAGGAAGGCGACCTTCTAAATTTCCGTCTTCAGCTTGCTTTGGGACGAGAATCCCGTCTTTGACA
>JALSKP010000579.1 GCA_026988815.1 Myxococcales bacterium
CGTGTTCCTTTGGTTGTATGGTTAATGATCGTTCCACCAATAACTTTTGAGTTGGGGACGATGATTTTATCGTTTCCTGGATTTGCGAAGGTTGTCGCAAAGATTCCGATGTCCTTCACGGCGCCGGTCGTTCCACCAGCGGTAATCACGTCTTCAAGATCGAAGGGTTTGAAAAAGAGAATCATTACGCCTGATGCAAAATTGGACAAACTCCCTTGTAGAGCCAAACCAACGGCCAGTCCCGCAGATGCGAAGATCGCGACTAATGAAGTGGTTTGAACGCCAACTTTCCCCAGGGCGGCGATGATGGCCATCGCTAAGACTGCGTATTGGGCGATATTTCCGAGAAATCTTCCTAAGGCTACATCCACGTTCATCTTTTTTGTGAGTGTTCCATTCACAAGTTTGTTGACCCATTTACTAATGATCCAACCGATTATGAAGATGAGCAGTGCGAATGCAATGCCCTCGATATATCCCGCGAAGGGTTGAAGTTGTTCTGGTAAAAATTCTGCCAAGAACGAAGATTGTGGAGCGACTACTGTTGCGACTGCTTCTTTTCCATCTGCCATTTTTTGTTCCTTTTTTAGGGTGTACGTGCTTCTCATAGAGTATGAAATGGATTCTGGCTATAGAATAAAAGACGATTGCGCAGATTATGCACGAAAATTCACTCGGGTTTCACCTTTGGGCGAAACCTTAGCGTCCCAAAAACCTTAGTGGAGCTACAGTTCAAGCCAGAACGTGCTGTCAGGATCCGAACTGAGATGGGTTCTGATTAAATTCCAAGAGCCGTCTTCAACGAGGTGGTCGACATGGGCTTGATGAAGAGCGGTATTGGCCCAACTTTCAATGAGATAAAAACGGTTTTGTCGGCATCGCTCTCTCAGACCAATAACCCAGACATCCTTCCACCGAGGGTAGATTTTTTTTTTCACTTTCCAAAATACGGATAAAGGGTTCGATCATCGTTTCTTTGACATCGAATTTCACGCTCACTTTGATACACATTGGGTTCTCCTTTGGAGTCTATCTCCATCGATTTCCCTGGATGTAGATTCAAAGCGTGGTTTTTTCTGCTCAAGAAGAATCAAAAGTGTAAAAATTCACCCACGATTTTTAATACGCGCTTTTTTTGGGGTTGTTGAATAGTCGTTTAAACTCGCGATTAAAAGTCGTCAAACTACGCCCGGTGAGCGCTGCATAATCTTTGACTTTCAACTTTTCAAGATAATGGTCTTCCATAAAGGCTCTAATATTTCGGCGATTTGAGGGATTTAACAAGGCTGAGAGAAAGGCCTCATTGTTCTTGCAGGAGTTCGAAAGAAGCAGAAGAAATTCAAGAATCTTAACTTCGACCAAGGGGCGATCATTTTCGTATCTAGAGCAGTCCGAGAAAAAGGCATTAAAGTAGGTCTCGATACGTGAACTGGAGCTGATTTTTGCGAATTTTGGTCCCACGCTTTTATGAATCCGAGGACCAAGGAAATTCCGAAATTTTCGAATAAGAACATCGTCAATAAAGACAATGGCGGAAAATCGGCCAAGGACAAAATAAAGTTGAAGTATGGATTTGACACCTTTCATTTTTTCTGGTTATAAGGCCCCCGAAATACACGTCGAAGAAGCAGGTGGCTATTAGCCATAAATCCCGCGGAGATGTTCATAAAAACCTTTTAGGTAACAGTGAACTCTCCACTTCGGTGTGAGGGTTTTTTATTATCTTTTACGGAGGTTCAAATGAACCGTACACAAAAAGAAGCGTTCGTTGAACACATTCGAGGCGAGCTTGATTTAGCGCAAAGCGTTATTTTAACAAGCTACCAAAACCTCGAAGTTAATACGATCAACGAACTTCGTAGCGAGTTTCG
>JALSKP010000580.1 GCA_026988815.1 Myxococcales bacterium
ATTCTCTTTTCAGCGAGAACCATTTTTTCAATGCCAGCAACAGTTTCTGTTTTGGCGGCCTCACCGATAAGCAACCCTTTGGTTTCCATCGCGAGCAAGAAGGCAACGATGCCTAAGATAACACCAATAACAATCGACGCAGCGCCATCATAAACTGCATTTCCCGTTATTTGGGTGAGTAAAATTCCACAGAAGGCGATAACAAGACCCGCTAGTGCTGCCGTATCTTCAAAGATGACGGTAAACATTGCAGGATCTTTTCCCTCCGAAATGGCTTTCCAAAACGATAACTCTCCACGGGCTTTATTGAATTCCTTCATCGCCACGAAAAGGGCTGCCCCTTCGAAAAGTACCGCAAAGGCGAGCACGCCGTAACTAAGTGTGGGATCGCCGACCGGCTTGGGATCCATGACCGAGTGTAGGCCCTCATAGATCGAAATACCCGATCCCAAGGCAAAAATGATGAGAGCAACAACGAAGCTCCAAAAGTAAAGTTCCTTACCATATCCAAAGGGAAATTGTTCGTTGGGTGGTTTTTTAGCTCTCGCGAGACCGAAAAGGAGTAAACCTTGGTTCCCGGTATCGACGATGGAATGGATGGCCTCACTTAACATGGCCGACGAGCCAGAGAAGTAGGCAGCAACGAATTTCGTAATCGCAATTGCGGAGTTACCTGCTAATGCTGCGTAAATAACTTTCTTCGATGAACCTGCCATTTCTGAATGTACCGCGTTTAGATTTTAGGAATGTAAGAAGGGAGAAGAAGGTGAATTATTTAGATTCTTCTTTTTTGACGGCATCAACCGCCTTTTCAAGTGTCTTTTCCAAGACTGGTTTTTTGGCGGGTACTTTTTCTTCAGTCTTCGCCTTGACCTCTTTAACCATCTTTTCAAGTTTGATTTTAGCGTCATCCTTGATCGTTGCTTCTTCGATGCTCTTTTTAAGATCCTTCTCAACAGCGCTATCCTCTTTAGGAATCTCAAGCTTGAGCGTTTTCTCGGCATCTGGCAATTTAATAAGATTCGGTTTAACCAAATTAGGTGTTGGATCCTTCTTTTTCGCATCGTTGAGGAAATCCAAAGGTCCTGTTCCCTCTTCAAGAATCGGATCTTCTTGGGATGCAACGCCGCCCGAGGTTTCACCCAAATCCATTGCCGAATTTGGTTTTGCAGCAACGTAGGCCAGCGCAAGGCTTGTCGCCATAAAGATCGACGCTAATCCTACTGTAGAACGGCTGAGGAAGTTGCCCGCACCCCCGCCACCAAACATTTGCGTGGCTGCCGCTGTTGAGCCACCACCAAGGCCAGCGAGTCCGCCGCCCTTTCCTGATTGCAAAAGAATGCCGACAACCAGCAATAGTGCTGAAATAATGTGAAGAGACGAGAGGAGAATTGAAATTAAATCCATAACACAAACGCGATAGGGTAGATAAATACCTTATCTATTAAGATAAGGGGCGCTCGTCATACATAACCCGAGGGCCTAACGCAAGTCTTCATGTTATAACTTCATCTCTTCCCAGTTCTCGGGGCCGCTTCGGTTTGGATCCTGGTAGATCAATGCAAAGGCCTTGAGACAACTTTGAAAATACTATCTTCGATTCTCAAAACCATTATCCTTACTTGGCCGCCACGATTGGCAATTGCGCCCAATGAACAGCATTAACTCAAACCTTGATCTCTTCCCCAACGCTCTAAAAATAACGACCCCAAACGAGATCAACATCACATTAAAAATGCAAATGCCCGTCAACGAAAAAGAGGCCATCAATCAATCCTTCAAAAAACTTGATGGACCGCCCCTCCTGGCCGAACTCGTCGGAAGAGACTTTTCCGGCGAGTACTTTGGCGGATTTAAATATATCCTTT
>JALSKP010000581.1 GCA_026988815.1 Myxococcales bacterium
GGAATCAAGCGAACCTGAAAAAAATACCTCAAGATCTGAGAAAGCTTGTCTTGCGCGACGAAAAAGAAAAATAGAGCATAGAAAAATACCTTCCAAAAAGGAGATCCGTGGAACTTATTCTGTTTATTGGCATTCCTGCCTCAGGGAAATCGACCTTTTACGCGAAGACCTTCGATAAAACCCATCTTCGGCTCAACCTAGATATGCTCAAAACTCGTCGTCGCGAAGAAATCCTCTTTCATGCTGCGCTGGCTAGCAAAACCAAAGTCCTCATCGACAACACGAATGTGACGAAAGCCCAAAGAGCGCGTTACATAAGGAAAGCAAAGGAAGAAAATTATGATATCATCGCTTACTATTTTCGCTCCTCTCTTGAGGATTCGAAAAAGCGAAACCAAAATCGCGGAGGCAAGGCTAAGATCCCTGACTTGGCCATTGCTGCAATGTCAAAAAAGTTGGAACTTCCGGAATATAGTGAAGGTTTTCAGACTCTCTACTACGTCGCATTAACCGATGGTGGTTTTTGCGTTGAACAATGGAAAGAGAATGAAGACTGAAGTCTCCGATTACATGCGCAGTTACGAAGCAGCTTACGAAACCCACGTTCCTCAGGGATTATGGATGACCGTTCGACTTGATGGACGTGGTTTTACGACATTCACGAAGAAAGGCGATCGTTTCGAGAAGCCCTTTGATATTGCATTTCATGAGGCCATGTTAGCCACCGTTGACTCGCTGATGAACTGTGGTCTTGAGATTCGTTTGGCCCACACCCAATCCGATGAAATATCGCTGGTGGTCTCACCTGATGAAGAAAGCTTTGGACGTAGAGTAGTAAAAATACTTACAGTTTTAGCCGGTCAGGCCAGCGCTTTTTTTAGTTCCCATTTTGATGAAATATGCGTTTTCGACGCGAGAATGTTGGCCTTGCCCGATAGCGAAAGAGTGTCCCAATATTTGCTGTGGCGACAAGAGGATGCGCATCGAAATGCCTTATCTGCTTATGCCTATTGGGCGTTGAGGGAAGAGGGCCTTAGTGCACGCTCGGCGTCAAAAAAACTAGAAGGTGCCTCGCGCTCCCAAAAAAATGAACTGCTCTTTGAACGTGGGATCAATTTTAACGAGGTGCCGGAGTGGCAAAAGCGAGGAAGTTGTGTGGTTTGGGAAACGTTCCTAAAAGAAGGTTTCAACCCTAAAACGAAGGAAGTCGTTTTTGCAGATCGTCGTCGTTTGGTTGAAAAACGACATCTTTCCATGAAAGATGACTTTCGCGACGAGGTCGAGGCGTGGCTGCGTCCCTGAATTACACAATCTCTTCTCGATATTTTACAACTCTGCGGGAATCAAGTGGACGCGATAAAGGTTCGGGAAGTGCCCTCCATGCTTTTGTTTATAAAGGGGATAGGCTATAGGGGAGCTCTAAGTTAGTTGAGCTTTTATGAAAAATATACGTGTTTTGAAATTCGGCGGAACCTCGGTTTCAACTCTCAAAAGGTGGGAAACCATAAAGACTGTCGCCGAAGGAGAACTTCAGGAGGGACGCACGCCTTTTATCGTATGTTCGGCGATAAGCGGCGTGTCAAACGATCTTGAAACACTTATGGAAAATGCTCCCCAACCTAGAGATGGTGAGAGCAAAACAAATTGGGAAGAAACCTACCATATCATTGAAGAAAAATACCGTCTCCTCGCCGATGAATTAGGCGTCGACTTTACTATTTTGGAAGATGATTTTAATACCCTGAAAAGCCTTGCTTTGGGGGCCTCTCTTACCAACGAAGTTAGTCCTCGCTTGTGGGCCAAAGCTCTTGCGATGGGGGAGCTTCTTTTAACTACTTTGGGAGCAGCCTATCTAAACGCGAAT
>JALSKP010000582.1 GCA_026988815.1 Myxococcales bacterium
AAACGGAATGTGACGAGGCTCGAACATTTTACCACATAGTCAATGCACATGATCATTTTCGGGGGGATTGCACCAGCATAAGCTCGCATCGCTTTCGGGTTAGGATTGGACAAAATCTCGGGGTATTCGGCCTCGGGGTATTCGGCAAGGATTCTCGCAAGCGTAAGCGGACCCATTTTCGGGAAACTGCGAAGGATTTGAATCGGACTCAATATTTTTTCGGATTCTCCTTGAGTATCGATCTATTCTAGGAGGAATTTAATTACGCTCTTGCCCCTTTATTTTTCTCACAATTTCAAGCGTGGACTTTGCCAGAACAGCCAAATACTCGCCTGTCACATTTTCAACGGGCACGTTTAGTAAACCACTCAACCTTTTAAGTGCGTTCTCGTTTTTATATCTCAAAAAATGATTCATTGTTGGTGCTTAACAGAGTAACTCCAAAACCCACTGTGCGCTAAGGTTAATGCGCAGTTGATGGAGTCCTGGGAATACGTCTTTGAGGACTGAACGCAATTGATTTTCCAAAGCAATATGAGACACCACAAGCTGCTCTCGCCAGTTAAGAAAAAACTTAAGCGATTCAGTGTAGTCGTTAGGTGCTCCGATTTCGCGAAACATTTCGGGGTTAGTCTCCAGTGCCCGAGCGTGCACCAGCGCATCTGTTTTGTCATCTTTCTTCCCCGAAACATGCATTGCTTTTCTCATGTGATTCGCTTGAAGCGGTGTCGTTGAAAAGACATCAAACCCTCGCTGTATTGCCATTTGAGAAAACACATCTTGGGTCGACTCACAGGCAAATACGACCTCTTCGATGGAATGAGAGGCAAACCAATCTCGCAAAGCAGCGGGTTCGTGGACGATTTTTTCCCACCGTTCTTCGTGATTAAAATAAACAACGGACTCGTAGTTCCCACTGTCCACACCCATAATCTTTTTTTCATTTACAAACATTTCATCTCCAAGCCATAGTGAAAATGAGGCAACCGCTTATGTTTTTGTGGATCCTGTATTGGCACCAAGGGCACTTCCTGCGGGCGCGCTCTTGGCGCGGAATCTTCTAGAACAATTAATAAGCGGCAATCCGATGCGAGGTGATTCCATGCTAGACACTTTTTAGTGTTACGCGTAAGATGTTCGTCATCGGTTTGCCTTACCTTTCTTTTAGTCAAGCTACCGACTTCCGAAAAGGCTACGTTTGGAATACAGGAACGAGTTTGACTGAATCCCCCCGATTTAGGTCACACTACCTCCAACGAAGTAATCTCAAAACATCTTTCACTAGGGAAAGGATGTCGATACGATAACGTCGCCTATTCTGAAGGAACCCATGAAAGCATTATTACTGGTCATTCTTTTTTTCTTTTCGAACCAGTCTTGTACAAGCGACAAAGCAGGCGGGTCTGGTCCGGACGATATGCAAGGCCAATCAGACGCATCCAAGGATCAGACATCAGATAGTAATACTAAGCCCAATGATATGAGTGAGGTTGACGCACTTAATAACGAGCAGGACTCAAACTCGACGACACCGCCCCGCCAACCCACCTTGCGATTTGATGGCGGTTTCGAGAAAGGAAACGTCGAACCTTGGGAACTCAATATGAAACAAGGAAAACCAATCGAGTATCAGTTTACTATCGTTGATAAAAATGAAGATCCTAAACTTGTTCGCCAAGGGCGATATTCGGCGAGGACCGTTGTTCACGACGGTGATGAATTTCTCAATACCGGCGGCGAGCGATGTGATTTGGAATTCCCTGAAAATGCGCAACGTGAAGTCGAAGGCGATGACCTTTGGTATGCGTTTTCTACGTTATTCCCAGAAAATTGGAAGCCCCTCGATCGATCCAATAATGAAGA
>JALSKP010000583.1 GCA_026988815.1 Myxococcales bacterium
TGTCACCAAGAAATTCTAAGCGAATGGCAAACGTCAGTGCACGCCTTAGCATCACTTAACAATCCCTATTATAAAGTCTCTTTTGATGCCTTCGTTAAAGATTCAGGACAGGAGAAGACAACCTTTTGTGGGGGGTGTCATGACCCTGTTCTCATGTTTTCGCAAACGATTAAAAAGGAAGTCAAAGCTGATGATCCGGCGAGTTTCGCCGGCGTAAATTGTATGACCTGTCATGGGATTTCGGAGGCCACGACGGAGGGGAATGCGAGCTATAGTTTAAAAACCCTTCCTATCATTTATCCAGATAAAAAAGGTCGAGGCTTAGATCTTCACAAACAACGCATGCTTATTGAAAAATCAGACGGGTTTTGTGCTTCATGCCACGTCGGTTTTTTCACGCCCCAGTCTGGTCATGGCGCTGTTCTTCCTGGACTCAATGAGTACGCGCCTTGGCGCGGATCTGGATATAATAAGAATCCTACGACAAGAGTAGACGAGATAGGAGCAAGAGATTGCGTGAGTTGCCATATGCCGAAAATAGTAAATTCACTTACTAAAAAGAGTTACGCCTCCCATCGTTTTGCGGGCGGACATTCTACCCTAGCCGCAGCGATTGGATCTAAAGCACAGCTTGATGCCGTACGAAAAATGGTTCAATCTGCGGCCACGATTGAGATTGCAGCAGTGGGAAAAGGAGAGGTCAAACTCCAGTCCCTTGGCGAGCTTAAAAAGGGGGACAGGTTCTGGATAGATGTTGTTGTGTTTAATAAAAATACCGGCCATCACTTTCCTGGTGGGGCCCAAGATCTTCGTGATACGTGGATCGAGCTGGAGATCTTTGACGCCAAGCAGCGTCGACTTGCTTCTGCGGGTTTGGATCATGAAAAATCTATGAACGATCCAAGCGCGCTTCGATTGCGAGCAACAATGGCAAGTCCTAAAGGAGAGATCGTAAAAGGGCATCAGGTTGCACAGTTTAGGACCTCGATTTTCAATCGAACGATTGCCCCGCGGGACACACGCGTTGCGCGTTTTCAATGGACCTTAAACGAGGCTCCGAGCTTTCCTTTGAAGATAAAAACGCGTCTTCGACACCGTCGTTTAGATCGTTCACTCTTCGACGCGGCGTGCACAGAATCAAAAAGTGCGAGAGGGAAAGAATATATTAAAGGGACGAAAAAGTATAACAGTCTTACAATGGATCCTTGCCGCCCCCAACCCGTGATCGAAATCGACGAGGATCAGTTGGTCGTCGCGTCGAGTTACTCGCCGGCGATGGACTGGAAAAGCCACTATCATCGCGGATTGGGATTGCTCAAACAAGTTCAGGAAGGATTGGAAGAAGCCGAAGATGCGCTGCTCTTCGCGAGAAAAGCAGCATCCAAGGCGGAAAAAATAGACCGGGCCCGCATTGAATTTATATTGGCCAAAGTCTTAAGCCGTCAGGGTAGAAGCGAGGCCGCAATGGATGCCTTTGATGCGTGTGAAAAGTTAATGGGCGAGCATACGGCCATTGATTTTGCACGAGGCCTAACCCAACAGAGAACTTTCCATAATGATGAGGCGGTGAAGTGGTTTAAGAAAGCGGCCGCGAAGACGAGCGATGATAGAATTTTTAGGCAGTTGGCGATTTCACAGGGATCGATCATGCACGCGGACGAAGCGCTTAAAGCGTCCCAATCGGGTCTGGCGATTGAGCCAAGAGATCCACATTTACTACGAAGTCAGATGTTGGCATTGCGGAAAAAAGACAAAAAACAGGCAAAGATCGCCTTTGATGCCTTCTCGACCTACAAAAGAGATGAATCAGAAGGAAAAATACGGAAAAAGTGTATTGGAGATTCTGAGGAATGTCGTATAGCA
>JALSKP010000584.1 GCA_026988815.1 Myxococcales bacterium
AAGCACCCGGAACGTGGATGCCGATTCCATTCAAAGAGTGATCGTTGCCACGAATAGCGAATTTAACTTTAGGAAAAAAAGTAAAGTCGGCGACAAATGGTCGGCCGATATTGGCAAAGATGGAAGCATTTCTTCTTTCAAATATCAAAGCTCACCGGAAGATATTTGGATAACCTCACTCAATAAAAAGAAGAAATATAAGGTTAAAAAAGTTGTCGTTCCCGTCGATATTCGCACACGCGTAGCCAGCGGAAAGATTCAAAGTTCGCTCTGGAAAGCCCTCGCCAATAGCTCCGCCGGTGCGCGATACGTTACCGATTTTATCGATCTTTTCGCTTACAAAATAGATTTTGGAACCCAGACCCGACCTGGTGATGAATTCACACTCGTCTACGAAGAGGTCTTTTTAGAAGGAAGCTTCTTACGCTACGGAGACGTCCTTGCCGCGCACTATAGAACGAGCGAAGGGAAAGAGTTTTTCGGATTCCGTTATCAACAAGGGAAAGACATCTCCTACTTCGATCAAAATGGAGATAGCTTAAAGGGACAATTCTTAAAAAGTCCTCTCGCTTCAGCAAAAATCACAAGCTCTTTTGGAAGGCGTTTCCACCCCATCTTAAAAAAAATGAAAATGCATCAGGGCGTCGACTACGCAGCCCCCACCGGAACACCTGTTCAATCCATCGCCTCTGGCGTTGTACTTCACGCCGGCTGGCAAGGTTCAAATGGTAAACTCGTATCCATTAAACATTCCAACGGATATGTTACCCATTATGCCCATCTTTCTCAGATTAAAAGTGGCCTAAAACGCGGGTCTAAAGTAACCCAAAAAACGGTCATCGGGAAAGTTGGAAGCACCGGCCGTTCAACAGGCGCACATCTTCATCTGGGCATGTCAAAAAATGGAAAGTACATCAATCCCCTTTCGATTAAACTCGTTAAAGGTGATCGTGTTCCCGCGAAGACGATGAAAACCTACAAGAAAAAAATTGTCCTACCTATGATGAAGCAATTGCGTAACGTACTTGCGAGCGATCCCGACGGATAATTGGCCGATCGCAAAACGAAAAATCTGGCTCTAAAGTTCTCGGTGGGACTATACATCCTTTGTATTTTTTCACTCATCGGATCCTATTTTGCCATCTCAAATCGGCACATTCAAATGGCCGTCTATGCACAGTCAGCTCCCCATTGGCATCACCAAAAAGACAACGTTATTCGGGCTTCTTTTATCAACGTCGAAAGTGGCAAAACCTTCAACCAAGGGAGCGCAACCCTTGATGTAAACGGGCGACAGTTTCGCGAGAATATGACCCACGGTTACGCGCACTTCCGATTCTTGGGAGGCGATAACACCGCTCGTTTGACTTTTAACGAGGGCGAGAAAAATATCAGCAGCGATTTTTCCGTGCCGCCGGCAACCACAACGATCTTTACCATTCCCGAGGTCGATCTGAGGCGAGATGAAGAAGAGAGAAAGCGAAATGTCATCCCGATATGGGAAGGGGAAGATACGATTGAGGTCATTCCCGGCAGCGGAGAAATTTCACGCGGATTAAGTAACCGTGTTTACTTTATCACAAAACGAAAAGGCGTCCCCACGCCGATGACCTTTCGTGTTCTTTCCCACGAAGGAAACGCGGATAAAATTCCCGAGACCATTACAAGCAATGCCTTTGGACTTGCCTCGATCGCTATCCGACCGGTGACCTCGCTACGATTTGAACTTCAAAGTGAAGGAGAGCATACAGGGAAAGGCAAAATCAACCTCTTCGCAATTGCGACCCAATTCGCTTTTGAGCTCCAGGAGCCTTTCGTAAGATATGGTCAGAGAATCCAAGCAAGAGTGGAAAGTGTTCGCCAATCGGGCACGATTCTGGTCGACGCATACCAACAAGACCGATGGGTTTCCGCCGAGGTTTTTGGTCTGGATAAAAAAGGGAGCCATTTCAATATTAAAGCCGCCGCTCAAGGTCAGCTTATGCAGGTTCAAGTTTATAATAACTTCTATCGCGTCGGGAGCAGTTGGAGCTCTCAATGGGTGGCCATTGGCGAAAAAAACGAGGAGAGTTGTTCGGTTTTTCGAAAGCTCAGTGCGCATTTAAAAGACGTCCCAGAAACACAATGGTCCACCCAGGTCGCTGAGAAGGATATTTTTCAGACAGCCACACATCGTCAATGTGAGAATCTCCTTTCGGCATTATTAGCATCCATTCCTATCTCATTTGTAAACTCAACTACTATATTGAACTCCAGAGAACACGATCTAAAAACCTTAAATTCGTGGAAAGAAGACAAAAAATCCATGCTCCTTTGGATAACTGCCTTGCTATTCGGCGGCGGCTTTTGCGTTCTCCTATGGTTAGTTTTGAATGGCGTAAAAAAACAACGGACCTTTGATTCCTTGTTACAAGAAGATGAAGAAGCGATGATGCCCAAAGATCGATTCGAAACGCTTCTTATTACTCTCCGTGTCGTCATTATTCTTAGCGCTCTGGCGACCTTTATCGCATCAATATTGATGGTCATGTCCTTTATGTGATCTGAAGAAAGGCTTAGAGATTTTGAAAGGACAAACGCGTCGAAAGATCAAAGCCCACCGAGCGTTCGAGCCAACTTGCGATCTCGTCTGTTTGATCGCGATCAACATGGGTTTCAATTTCCATTGAACTCAAGAGTTTAAGCAGATCCTCTGTACGCAGATTCCCCGGTGCGCCGGGCGCGTAGGGACATCCACCCAAACCGCCTACGGAACTATCAAAATTTCTGAAGCCTTCCAAAAATGCTGCAAAGGCATTCGTTAGGGCCAGCCCGTGTGTGTCGTGCAGGTGGATTGCAAAATGCTCAGCACTTCCGAAATGATCGACGATTCGAGCGCAATTCTCTTTCACTTGTAGAGGGGTGCCAATACCGATGGTGTCGCCCAAGGAAACCTGTCCTGCACCGAAAGAAAAAAGTGCATCCGCAATTTCGATAACGCGACTAAAGTCCACCGCACCTTCGTACGGGCATCCGAAAACGGTGGAAATGTAGGCTCGAACAGTACACTTTCGAGACACCGCTTTATCGATCACGCGTGAAAGCTGGTCCAAGGATTGGGCAAGGCTTCTATTGACGTTTTTACGATTATGGGTTTCGCTGGACGACATGAAAACAGCGATATGTTCCAGTCCTGCATCGATGGCCCGTGTGAGTCCTTTTTCGTTCGGAACCAGTGCCCAATAAGAAACCCCTTTCTTCTTTTTTATTGTCTTTGCAACCTCGCCCGTATTGGCCATTTGCGGCACCCACTTGGGATGTACAAAGCTGCCGATCTCGACATCTTTTAGGCCTGCGTCTACAAGCTTTTCAATCAGGCTAACTTTGGTTTTGATCGGAAGGATCACCGATTCGTTTTGAAGGCCATCGCGTGGCCCCACTTCGAAAATACGCGCTTGATTGTTTTCCAAATTTTTCATTTTCGAAGAGTAACAATATTTATTGAAGCTTCAACGAAAATTCACAAGGTTAGAGGATGGAATGGAAAAGTTCATCTGAGGCAAAATAAAAAGCGACCCAAACGCAGGTTTTTCAGCCAGCCTTATTAACGCGGGCGTGCACATAGAATGATTTGGCCACATCCCACTTCTTCATGACATATAAAACCATCGTCGCAGGCTTTGACAATATCTTCTCCCTCATCACATGTCGGCGGTTCGCAATTTGCGTCGGCTCCACACCAAATTAGGTCTCCACACAAATAGTCTTGACGACAGCGTCCCTGCATTGACTCACAGGTATCTTTAGAAGGATAAGACTTTTCATCTTCAGCGCAGCGAAGCATGGCCCCACAGCGAGGTGGGGTTTGGGTACAAAAAATAGTGGCACCACACAACGTCACCTCGAGGCAGGTCGTATCATCCAAACGACATCGCTCAACTTCAACAGACTCATTCTCACAGGAAGGTAGTGCCAAACAGGGCGGCGACGCATCCTCGACGCAAAAATAAGATTGGCCACATGGGTCTTGCATTGAAATACAATCCAAGCTCTCATCACAAGCGTCAGCGACGTGATAGCCGCCCGGGCATTCTAATGCGATTGCATCGTATGCGCAGAGGGTTTGTTTTTCACAATATATCGTTTGACCGCACACACTTATTTCGTGGCATTGATATCCGGCGATGTCTACACCCTCGCATGCTGATACTTGCGAAAATCCCAACTCACATGCGATTTGTGCATCACAGGTAAAACAATCTGAATCCTGTTGTGTACAAAATTCATCGCAGGTCCCGTCGTTGTACCAATTATAGCGTTCGCAATAGTCTGTTGTGTCTCCATTATCGGCTCGCTTTTTCGCTTCCTTTTTGGAAAGCTCGGTCGTCTCGGTCGAATTATCAAAAAAAAGACAACCGCTAAGCATTGATATTGAAATGAAGATGGATAGGGTGATGTGTTTCATGCTCTCTCCTTTATTCAATTGGATGAGTACAAGTAACGTGCCGTTATTTACCAACGTAAAAGCTTCCTATTTCGTGTTAAGATCGTAAAAATTCGCGAAAAAAGACGTGTTGAGCATCAGATTTTTGAGACGAGAACAATATTTTCTTGGGAAAACCCGTTGCGCACCTTGCCTAATCCCTACCTTTCATTATCGTCTTTTTTCTATCTTTAGATAATCAATGTGAAAGAAGAAAACACAAAATTAAGCAGCGATGAAATTCTTGCTTTGTCGCCAGATGAGGTGGTGAGAAAGTTTGAAAATTTCGTTTATAGCATTGTAAACAAAGTTCACCGCTCCCTAGCGTTGAGAATCAATGTCGAAGATCTCGAATCCTACGGAATGCTGGGACTTCTTGAAGCCCATTCTCGTTTTAAACCAGAAAACAATCGCACCTTCACAACCTACGCTTATTATCGCGTACGCGGTGCCATCCTTGATGGCTGCAGAAAAGAGGGATGGATCCCACGGGAACGCAAAAAGAAAGCCCAACAAATGAAAGATGTCGATCAGGTACTCGAAACCGAGGCCGAGGAACGGGCAGGGGCCGGGCCAGCAAAGAGTTTCAGCGATGCGGTCTCTCGCGTTGCCGATGTCGTATCAAGCTCGGCGGTTATCGTTTTAATGGACCAACAAGACCTGCAAAGCGTTTACGATGAGGCGAAAAAACCTGAACAACATCAACGTCTGGAAAAAGAACAAACGAGAAGGTTTTTACTTCAAGCCCTCGACATGCTCGACGACGATGAAAGAGATATTGTGATTCGTTTTCATTTTGAAAATGAAAAAATGGATACCATTGGGGAGGCCTATGGCTGCTCTAAATCATGGATATCCCGCGTACACAAACGCGCGTTAAAAAAGATGTATTTCCAACTTCAGCGTTTTGGTATTCAAAGCGCCTCCTAGTCGAAAAATGGATACGCTTAGCGACTTTCATCGTACCATGACAGTCTTCTCGTTTATTCATACCTTGGGTTTCCAAGCCTCGGTCAAATTTTACTTAAACAAGGAGATCTAAGCTCATATTCGCGGCTATTTATCGCCCAAATCCAACTTTCCAGATTTAACCATTTTGTAGAAGGTCTTAAGTTGTTCCTCAATTTGATCCTCATTGAGCTCAGAAGGATCGAAATCATCCAAAGCTTTGGGATCAATATTGCCCATTTTTTTGAGCATAGAAGGTGGAACATTCTTCATCATGGAGGGTGCATTTTTCATCATCATTTTTAACATAGGCTTAAACATCGGTTTGATGTTTCCGTCCTTATCAAAGACCTGATCTAACATTTTCGAGGGATCCATTCCTCCCATTCCGGGAATCGGCGGAAGGCCCCCAGAAAAGGGATTTGAGAAACGTTTCTTTTCCGTTGATGCGCTTTCCACGGGTGTCTCGTCTGCGCGCGAAAGGGTCTCTGAGAAAAATGCTTCAGGATCAAAACCTGAACTCAAAGGACCGAATAAAAAATCTGCCAATTCAAGATTTTGGTTTTCAATCCGCGCGAAATCCTCTTCTGCTTTTTCGTCTTCTTTTACGATTTTATAGCTCAGCGCTCGAATATAGTAGGCATCAGCAAGGGTTGCATCTCGTTCGATGGCCTCGGTGGCCGCTTTTTGCGCCAGTGTATAACTCTGGCTCGCGTATTGAACCAAGGCCAACTGGACAAATGAAATTGCATCCTCGGGAAAAAGATTGGTTGCCCGAATGGCATCTTTTCGAGCGGCTTTAAAATCCTTTTCTAATAAGTACAAATGGCTGCGCAAAAGTAGAGATTCGAGAACCTCACTTCCGGTTTTAATCGTTTCGCTAAGTACTTTTTTGGCGTTTTTATAATCAGATTCCACGTAACTCAAACGCGCTTCAAGCAGGGCAAAATCTGGATCTTGGGGATCCATACTTCGTGCTTTTTCGATATCTCTTTTCGCCGATTTTAAGGTTTCTAGATAAATAGAGACCTCGGCGCGCGCAGCCAATGCATCGCCGGACGTGGGTTCCAAAACAATCACGCGAGAAAGATCCTTCCTCGCCTGATCGTACTCCTCGTCATCCATATGAACCATGGCGCGACCCATAAGACTTGCCGTTCGTGTATCATCCAATTCGATTGAACGCGTGAACTGCTCGATGGCAAGTTCGGGCTCATCTAAGTGGTACATCGCCCAACCCGCAATGGAGTAGAGAGCGGCATTATACCAGCCTAAATTCATCGCTTCTTGAGCATCTTCCCACGCCGCATTTTCGTCTTGTAATTCGAGATGGAATTCTGCTCGCCGAGCCAAAAAGGCACCACGAAGAAGCTTATATTCACCTTCTGCGGGTACACCTTCCAAAATGATAGAAAGACGAGATAGGGCTTCATCAAAAGCACCCTTATCCAAAAACGGCCGAATTTCTGTCATTACAAATTCGTACTGGCTAAGGGTTTGACCCTCTAATTTTGATGCATCCATCTTCTTGCTCTTATAAAGTTAGTTCAAATGTAAACGCAGACTTTTTTTTGACCAGGCTAAAACAAAAACATCTGTGTAAACCAGATAAAAATGGCCCCACAAAGTGCTCGCGTTATGAAAACAGCGAACAAAGGCAACCCAGCCTCGAAAAGCAGGGCTCCAAAAAGACCTTCGGCAAGTAAGGCGCCAACATAAATCCAAGTTGCCTCTTCGTTGTATTGGATAAATAAACCACCATAAATAATGCCCAACGATACAAGTGTTAAGGTGATCCGAGATAATCTATTTTTCTCTGATAGGATATCGGCCTGTAGAACGCCATGGGTGAAGATAGCTTCAAGACCCCGCAAACACGCAAAGAGTAAAAGCGCATAGGGCAAAAAGGAGGGACGCGTTTTGGTCACCAATGGATAATGACCGACGAAGAGGTAGGAGTAGAAAAGAATGAATCCCAATAACCCCAATATGGCCAGAGACGTTTTTGTATTAAGCTGGGTTGTCCACGGGGAACGCGCTCTTTTTGAAAAATCGAGATCGTACATGAACGCAACGCCAGCGAGCACAGCGGCGGGCCAGATCGAAATACCGTAGAACCCATTCATATCGCCAGCCGCTTTTAAGTTAAGCGGCGAGGCGAAAAAATAATGAGGGGCGGACGCAATAAAAAGCGCCGCAATTGCGACGACTTTGGGCATATGCTGGGATTTTGACATAATCAATCGCCTTGAGTTCTCCCTCGAACCTCAGCAATAACGTCTAATTCGTCCTTCAAGCCGCGTTCGTAATCAATCCATTCCGCGTTTTTCGAATAATTATTTGTAATTTGAACTTGGTATTTTACTCTCCATTGCAAAGGCTCGGTTGAAACAACGTTTCCGACAAATCGACGTCGAATTGCGTGGGAGCCAAACCGGCGCTCTTTCCATGCTGAACGAATAAATCCCGAAGATTGGTCCATCAACTCCATCTCAAAATCTTGAGTAGAAATCGCGTTCACGATAACAGTCCACCATTTTTTATCTACTTTTGCGGCCTCAGAAATATTTAAGGTCAACCATTTATTAATAATCTGATTGGTATCCTCAATGGTGAGTGCATAAATATCATCGGCGACCAACGCGACATTCACCGGACTACGGGTTGCTTTGTTGATTGTAAAATTTGTTGAATAATATTTTGGAGAGGCGTCAACCGAGATATTGATGGGGTTTTTCACGCGAACATTCGTAATCCCTTGACCTGTTGGCAATCCATTGACTTGGATACGCGCAGAATCAACGGTTGCACCATTTTTGTCCATAGGAACGATCGTCACAGTTCTCGCGCAATTTACTGTCACAAGAGACAATACAAACAATAATGGCATCAATTTCTTCAAAATAATCTCCTTCAGATTTGGCTTACCTTAAGCCAGCTTTTTGCTTCCGGCAAGGAAACAAGTCAATAGTTCTATCAGATTAATCCAGAGCTAGTGTGATCCTTTTCGGTGGGATTCTTATCCCCTCTCCCTCTGGGGGAGGGTTAGGGTGGGGGACTTCGTTTTAGCTTGTGGGTTTATTGGCTTCGGCCTTGACCTAGTTAAGTTGCTGAACTTATTGAACCACTTGCTTGTTTGATCGCCCTCACCCCAGCCCTCTCCCAGGGAGAGGGAGTTTCTCTTCCGAACAAAAATCCCCTCGAATACCACAAGGACACAATGAATGGTCATACTAGAATCCCACCGTTTTTGATCACACTAATCCAGAGCTATTCGACAGTGACGCTCTTGGCTAGGTTTCGGGGTTGATCAATATCGGTCCCTTTAAAATCAGCGATAAAATAAGAAATCAACTGAACTGCAACGTAGGTAATAATCGGCTGAACACGTTGGTCAACAGTCGGAATTTCAATGACCACATCAGCGACGCGAGATAGATTATCATCTCCCTCTTCAACGATGGCGATTATCTTACCCTGGCGCGCTTTTGCCTCCATCACATTGCTGACCGTTTTTTCGTAAACATCATCATTTGGAGCGATGGCAACGATAGGCATATTTTCGTCGATGAGCGCAATAGGGCCGTGCTTCATCTCGCCCGACGCATATCCTTCTGCGTGAATGTAGCTAATTTCTTTGAGCTTAAGTGCGCCTTCTAAAGCCACAGGAAATTGTGCGCCGCGACCTAAGTACAAAAAGGAAATCGCTGAGGAAAACTGTTTTGCAATATCTTTATAGGGATCCAGATCATTGAGAATCGTCTCGATTGCGGTCGGAACAGCACGAAGTGCCTCGATCCAGGCTCGTCCATCTTCGGCACTCATCGTGTTTTTGCGACGTCCTAACCAAATGGCCAACATTGACAAGGCGACAAGCTGGGTCGTCGATGCTTTGGTTGAGGCGACGGCGATTTCCGGACCCGCGTGGGTGTATAAAATCGCATCCGACTCCCGTGCGATCGTGGATTCGATAACGTTACAAATGCACATCGTTTTCGCACCGAGCTTCTTTGCCTCTCTCAAGGCTGCCAAAGTATCGGCTGTTTCACCGGACTGGCTGATCGCGATGCACAATGTTTTTCCATCCACAATGGGATTTCTATATCGGTACTCGCTCGCCAGGTCGACTTCGACCGGAATTCTGGCGTGACCTTCGATGAGATATTTCCCGACCATGGCAGAATAATAGCTCGTGCCGCACGCGATAATAGTAATCTTATTTACTTGTTCTAAAAACGCGTCGTCTAAATCAACCTCATTTAGATTGATGTCGCCCGCATCTAAATCCGTTCTGCCTCGCAAGGTATCAATAATTCTCGTCGGTTGCTCAAAGATTTCTTTGAGCATGAAGTGTTTGTAACCTTGTTTTTCGGCTGAAATTGGATCCCATTGAATGAGTTTCTCTGGCCTGTCTACAGGAAGTCCTTGCGCGTCAAAGATACTGGTCTTTTCTCGTGTAAGAACGGCAGTGTCACCATCGTTTAGGAAAACAAATTTTCTCGTATGCTCCAAAACCGCGGGAATATCGGAGGCGGCAAAAGCGGCGTTTTCGTTTCGTCCAAGAACCATCGGAGCTGCATTTCTCGCAACGACGAGGGTTTCAGGTTCGTTAACACTCATTACAACAAAGGCGTAGGATCCCTCGATCTGACTGAGCGCTTTTCGGACAGCATGGTGGAGATCGTCGGCGTTCTCCAACTCGCTATCGATCAGATGAGCGACAACTTCGGTGTCCGTAGCACTGGTAAACTCTCGCCCTTCACTTGCGAGTTTGTCGCGAAGGTAAAGATAATTTTCAATGATGCCGTTGTGGGCAAGAACGATGCTACCGGCGACGTGGGGGTGGGCGTTAACTTCCGTTGGCGCGCCATGGGTTGCCCAACGAATATGACCCAAACCTCTTGAACCCTCAAAAGGCTCTTGGGTAAAGATACGTTCTAAATTTGATAATTTCCCTTCAGCCCGAATAATTTTCAACACATCGGGCGTCTCAGAAATCGCGAGGCCAGCACTATCGTAGCCTCGATATTCGAGTTTTTTTAACCCATTTAAAATAATTGGAGCACAATTTTCTTGGCCTATATATCCAACGACACCACACATATTATATTCCTTTTCTAAAGATCCACGATCTTTGCACCGGTGCCTTCAATAAGCGCACCAAACGAAAACGCGTCAGTAACTTGATCGTTGTCGGTATCAACATCGGTTCTACTTCCTAAATTCCCAAGAACCCTACAGGTTGTTTTACTGCCCAGAAATCGACATCCCTGAACGGGCGACAACTGACAGGCTGCTTCCTGCGCGGGCGAAATATCGCAATCATAATTTCCATCACCGCGCGGCGTAAAAATCGACGCACCCATGCAGGTACAAATCGTTGCGGCTTCGTTTAACGATGCGAAAAACTCTTCCCGAAGAAAAGCACCTGAGAGTTTTCCTTCGCTAATGATAACTCGCCCGCCAGCCGATAAATCGGCAGAAGGATCTATTTTTGCGGTCAGACGTGCATCCACGATTTCCATTCTCACGGCGTCTAGTAGACCTGGAAAGGAGAGGCGCAATATCCCGTCTGAGGCGTCCAAATTACCGTCTTTTACGCTCACTTTTTTGAACCCCCATTTGGGCTCTTGGGTCGCTTGATTGATACTTGTGGAATCGATGAGGAAGTCTCCCATCCCCAGCAAATTATCGGCAAAATCGGGCGCCGCGTCAGATCCAAAATAGAGATTGATCGCTAGATCTGAGTCTTGGGTTTCGTTCTCCCAGCTTTCATATTCGAGAAGATAAACAAGACTGCCTTCTTGAATTGCGGTCGCGATATTCTGGTTTGCGTTGATGCCAAAGGCTCCCAATGTGGTGAGAATTTTCCCAATTTCATTGTCGAAATCGCCGTCCTTTGTGAAATCAAAACAACAGCTATCGTCGGGAACGATTTCTACCTTGGTAAAAAAAGTGCCGGGGCCGTAGGGACCTTGCGGACACTTGACGTCCTCAGACGGAAAAAGACAGGTTTGGGGAGGAAAGTCCGGCCCCATATCGACCGTATCTGCTTTTGTCATGTCCGTGTTCCCTTCGTCACGACCCATATCATTGGCGATCTTGGGAGTATCAGCGGCCATATCCTTTGTTTTTGGAATATCAGCGGAAACATCCTTTTCCTTTGAGACATCCTCTTGGGTGTCGCTCGATGAAATCGGTGCTGCGTCGTTTGAACAGCTCAACGCGAAAAGGGCGGTTATAGATAATAGGGAAATCAATCGCATTTTCACTCCAATCCAAGTCTAGATGAACACGTCACCAAAGTTCTTAAAAATGGAGCCTTGGATGAAGAGGTTGTAGCCGGTTTTAAAGGAATAGGCAAATGACTGGACTTAAAAGGAAATCTAGATAGAGCCCAAGGTGCGACGACTTCCGATGTAAACAAGTTTATCATTTTCGGTGAGGCGATCCTCGTCGGCCGGATTTAGATTCAACTTCCCTTGATGGACGAATCCAATCACAAGCACATCAAATTCACCTCGTAAGGATTTTCGAATCTCACCAAAATCCATTTCCTCACTACACATTTTTTTAGGAATCCTATCGGTGTACAGGTTCGACCCTGTAGCTAGGAGAAGTTCAGACATGACCATTCCGATCCCAGGGTTTCCTGCGGTATGAGCCAACAAGCTACTCCCCAATCGAGAGGTCTCGATGACCTCGTCTGCGCCTGCGACTTGGGCGTGTTCGTAGTTTTCTCGATCCAGAATTTCAACCACGATGTGAATCGCTTTTTGGCGTTTTTCTTTTTGGGTTTTCTCGAAAGAACGAATTGTAAAAACGGTAAGCACCGTAACCGCATCGCGTGTTGCCGGCGGGCTACCGCTCTCATAATCGGCAACAACAACGATCGTTCTCGCAAAAGGAACGCGCGCTTTGTCGAGCTCGGATTCCTTTGTTGGCTCCCCTTTGACAAAAATATATTTTGAATCAAGGGAGGTCGGACGCTCTCGATCGGCGATGACGATCACGCGCGGCATGGTGTTTCCGTATTCCCGCTCAAGCTCTTCTAACATCATCGGAACTTCTAAATTCCAACCTGCTATGACAATATGATCTGTGATTGAGGACATACGAACCTGCTCCGCGCGCAAGGGCATCAAGCGCCCCACTAAAGTTGAACTAACAAGGCCAGCAAACATCGCAATGACAAACATGCCTGCGAACATAAGACCGGCCGCAATCACCTTTCCCCCTGTGGTGGTTGGCGAGATATCACCATAACCAACCGTGGTCACCGTCACGATGGCCCACCAAACAGTGTCCTCAAAAGATGTTATCTGCTTATTTTCTCCGTACTCGGCCACATAGAGCATGACCGAAGAAAGGCCCGTGACCACAAAAACCAAGGAAAGGGACACCGCAAAAAGAAGGGCATTATCGCGAAAGGAGGCCGCTAAAATGGTAAACGGATTATGGTAGCGAAAAAATTGAGCCGAGCGAAACAAACGCAAGAGTCTGAGCATTCGAAGAGAACGAAGGAGAGGAAAAATAGGCAATAAGGCCGATAAATCGATCAAGCCCCATGGGCTGAAAATATAGCGAATACGCGCAAATAGATGGTAGCGCGCTTTTTGAAAAAGCGATAAATCCAACCCTGCTGGAACCGGATTTCTTATAAAGAACAAGCGAGCGATATATTCGGCGACAAAAATGTAAAGAATGAAATGGTCAATCTTCCCTGTGATTACCAAAAATTTGGTTTTCGCG
>JALSKP010000585.1 GCA_026988815.1 Myxococcales bacterium
TAAGTTTCCTCTTTCGTGAAGTTCTCAGGAGGGGTAGAATCTTTTCTTTAACCAGGAGTCTGCAATGGGTACGTTTGACCATATGTTCGCCTTTTATAGTGACGTTGATCAGCAAGAAGATATTGATAACCTTAAATCGGAGATGATGGCCTTGCCGAATCTGCGCCCCCTTCTTGATCGGATGAACGCGCGTATCGGAAAATTGGAACTTCTCAATCGGACACTGACCGAGCTTCTTCTTTCTAAAAAGATCATCACACGTGATGAACTGAGCGTAATGATGCAGCAAGTTGACCTTTTGGACGGCGTGGAAGACGGCGAAATTTCTAGCCACCTTCATGCGAACGCACCGACCTGTGATGCGTGTGGGCGTTACGTAAATCCC
Organism: Myxococcales bacterium; assembly: GCA_026988815.1. Taxonomy (GTDB): domain Bacteria; phylum Myxococcota_A; class Bradymonadia; order Bradymonadales; family Bradymonadaceae; genus CALJNB01. Next base: position 386 of record JALSKP010000585.1, read on the forward strand.
AAGCGGACCGATTGTGTGTATTGTGGCGTTAAAATTTCGATGGCGGCAGCGAAAAGAAGAATTAAGCCAGTTCGAAATGTGGACTGCACTAAATGTGGTGCTGTAGTTCCAGAATCCACCACCTATTTTGGAGCCGGCGGTGTTATTTGCGAAACCTGCTTTGAAGATGAAGACTGAGACGATTTTCGGTTTATTTTGGGACGTCGAAGGTGGATCAGGGTGATCGTGGCCGCTCCAAAGAACGGTTGTTTGGATATGAAAGTACTGATTTTCGAAGTCTAAAAACTAGAATAAAAACTCGAAAGGCTCTGTTCCTTGGTGAGGTATGCACCCGACGCGAAAAAGAGTGCGCATGGTCAAAGTGCCTTCTGGAAAGCCTTCTTTGCCGGATTTTGAACGTGCTCGAATGAACTGAATTAACGCGGTTCTATACTTTTTATAATAGGATTTAAGGAAGGTGTCTATTTCGTCGAATCGCTTCGGCGCTGCGCATAAAACCACGACCTTATGGTCTGTATACTTCGCTCCGGTCTTAGATTTATGTGTCAAGAATGTGCTTTTACACTGGCATTTTTTGATGCCGAGGACGCGTTTGCGACGTCTTTTTTCGGCGACTTCAAAGGCGTCGATTTCGGCGACAAGAGAGGGTAGTAACTCTTCTATTTTAGTATGCATGTTTACTACAATTTCACCGCCAAGAGCGAATTTATTTTGTCCCGGGCACATGATAGCCTTGCCCAATTCCTTGTTTTCTCGGCATACGTAGTGGGTCTTCTCTATTCCCCAATCGGCGGGCTCGATGTGGGGGAGCTCCCAATCACTTCTTTTTCTCACGTATCCATTTCGAACAGGGGCGACACTCAATTTGATTATTTCGGACTTTAGCGTCTCGATATCCAATATCGGTACGTTGCCAGGTTTTTGGTTGGACCAAAGCGACTCGTAGTGTGTGATTCTGCCTTTAACTTCCAAACTAATCGCCTGGTTTACCATTTGAAGGAATTCGGATCTGCGCATATCGGGGTCAATGATGATAGCCTCGTATCCAAAGGGCTCAACATGAAGGGCCAATATTTGAATTTTGCAAATGAAGGCAGAACGCGCAAAAATAAAGTTGATGGCCTCACACAACTCTCCTTTTTTATCAGGGATGATGAGCGGCATTCGATTTAAGGTTCCTCTGGAAATTTTAACAACCTGATTCGGAATATAGCGATGGGGAAGAGTCATTGATAGCCTCCTAAGCTCTTGATTTCCTTCCTTATCGGCCGCATTTTGAACGTGTTTCAGGCAGCATGACTAAGTCTATGTAATCTAATAACTATTTGGACTTTTAGGATCTCTATTATTGAACCCGTTTGAAGAGGAAGCGAAACATGTTCAACGAGACAAAATGGCGATATTTACGCGCGCTCAGACACACGACCACGTTGACTCAGTCAAACATTGCCTTTCTCGATAAATCTATT
>JALSKP010000586.1 GCA_026988815.1 Myxococcales bacterium
TGTCACCTCCTCCCATGCAAGGACCGCCTCCTCCGGGAACTCCGCCAGCGATTTTTACTGGGCAACTTACCGGTTTGGATAAAATCATTGAGCCTGGTCCGGATGAGTTTTTAATGGCAATCGTGCAGACCACCCAAAGTGATCCAAATACGAGAAATCCCCCAACTGGCGACGCGAATGTTCTGCTTTCCAACGGCGAGTACACGCTTAATTCTCGTTTTGGAGACGTGGCGCTTATCGCTGTCGGTGGTTTGTTTAACAACACCACCCAAACCTTTACGCCTTATCAAATGGGAATAAAGCGCTTCCTTTTCGCGACGAGTGGCGAAACGCAGAACGTGGATTTGGATCTCGATATCCCACTCAATACCGTTCTCACTTTTAAGCTCAGCAGCATTCCAAGTTTTGACGGCGGACCGGAAATCAATAGGGTCACCCCCTTTCTGGATCTCGGTTTTGAAGGTGTTTTTGGAGGAATGGACATCGCTTCGGGAACAGCCGATGTGATTCAAGCGATGCATCAAGCGCCTTTGACTGGCGTTTTAGCGGACGCGAAATACTACGTCACAGCGGGCGCTTTTGGACCTGGAGGTCTTCCTCAAACCAACTCTATTTTGAGGAATGTGGTCAACACCTCGCAAACCATTAACTTGCCCAACTTTACCGGCATTGCAAATCTTAGGTCCCCTGCCGACGCCATGTTTCCCGTCGATCGCCTTTTCGCCTTTGACCTTGAACAAGATCAATCGCCTTCTTTTTTTCACGTCATCATTCAAGATACGCTCCAGACGCCGGTGTGGAATGTATTCTTGCCCGGTAACGAGCGATCATTTCGCCTTCCTGACTTCCCCGATCAATCTAATTTGCCACCCGATCAGCAGGTTGTTCCCTACCCAGGCGGTTTATTTATCGTTGATATTATCGGATTCAAAAAACCTCCTGGATTTAACTACGATAATGTTTCTTACAACGATCTAGGTATCGCTGACGTGGATTCTTATTCGTTCTCTCGACGATTGGTCCAATTCTAAGATCGTTTTTTGGTTAGCCGAAATATTTTCCCCGAATCATTTCAAAAATCTATTTTTTAGTCATACTAAGACTCCTTAATACGGCCTAAAATGTGCACGGTTTTTTGGGTGTAAATGTTCTTACATCGTTGACGACCTTGGAGTAGACGTGGTTCTTCGCCTTCTTAGAAAACTTCTTATTGTTCTCATTTTCCTCTCCTTCGCGGGATGTGGAGATTGTGGTTCGCTTATCGATCCGAATAATTTTATTCCTGATGATGTCTTTCCCAGTGATGTTCCAGATTTTGGACCCAAAATCGATGCGAGGGACAAACCCGATGTGGGTGGCGGGAGCGACACGGGATTTCCCAAAGACGTCGATTTCAAATTCGATTTCGGAAGGCCTGATCAAGACGCGTTGCCTTTCGCAATTCACACTCTTGTGCCCGAAAGCGGTCCTGTTGCCGGCGGAAACCTTGTTCGTATTGTCGGCGAATCTTTGCTCGCCGAAACGAAAATATTTATCGGTTCTCAGCAAATGGAAGTTGACTTGGTTGGTGGCAATCTTATCGGTCGTGTTCCTCCGGGTAGCGGACCGGGTCCGATTACGGTGAAGGCGATCGCGCCTGATGGAGAAATTCGTGCACTTGTTGACGCTTATACCTACGTTGAAAATCTACGTATTGATTCGATAAGCCCTTCTTTGGTGCCGACCCAAGGAGGTTCCGAAATCGAGATAAGAGGGGCAGGATTTCGAGATCCTATCGGCGTTAGTTTCTCGCGTGAAGATGCCTTACACGTTCAATTCATCGACGACGGTTTGCTTCGCGTTACCACACCAC
>JALSKP010000587.1 GCA_026988815.1 Myxococcales bacterium
ACGATCTCGCCGAGCCCGGACGTGTGACTTTCCCCGAAGAGCTTCTCAACATATAGTTTTTTTTATTGTCAATAACGTGCTTGGTCGAGGTGGTACGGTGTTTCACCGAATAATGGTAAACCTAACAACAAAAATAACGTGTCCAATAATGGAAGTATAAAGTTCGTTGACGCCTTATCGGGACTCGATACTCGTCCCGCCAACCCCACATGTCTCGCCCAAGCTCGGCCGCCAGAAACAACCGATGTCACACTTGAACACGTATTTGACGGTGTCACCTTTAGCAATCCGCTCCTCGCTCGCCAGGCTCCAGGCGAGGATAGTAAATGGTACGTTGTGGAAAAAGCGGGCCGTATACGTGTCTTCGAAAATCAAAGCGATGTGGCTACAACGATCCTATTTGCCGACATCTCAAACAAAATTATCGCAAATGGTGAGAAAGGCCTGCTCGGGTTTACCTTTCATCCCAATTGGAAAAATAACAATTTCGTTTTTCTTTCCTATACGCTTCCCCCTAGCGATAGACCTATTTCAATCGTAAGTAGATTTACTATAAAGAATGGCGTCGTTGATCCGGCGAGCGAGTTAGAACTCATTCGACTGGCTCAACCCTATGGAAATCATAACGGTGGCGGCATCGAGTTCGGACCCGACGGGTTTTTATATATCGGTTTCGGAGATGGTGGTTCGGGCGGGGATCCTCAGAAAAATGGACAGAATACGAACACCCTTTTTGGCTCTATGTTACGCATTGATGTGGACAAAACAGAGAACGGAAAAAACTACGCCATTCCGACCGACAACCCTTTTGCCCAAGGTGGCGGGCTTCCTGAAATTTTCGCATGGGGACTTCGCAATCCTTGGCGATTTTCTTTTGATATGGATAGCGGGAAATTATGGGTGGGAGATGTTGGACAAAATAAATTCGAAGAGGTCTCGATCGTTGAACGCGGAGGAAATTACGGATGGTCGCGAAAAGAAGCTTCCGCGTGTTTCGACGCACCCGAGCCCTGCGATAAACTCCCTTTTGCAGATCCAGAAATTTCCTATCCCCGTTCGGAAGGGAAATCAATAACCGGCGGATTCGTCATCGAGGAAGTTCCCTTCCCTCACTTATTGGAAAATATATTTTTGCAGATTTTACCTCCTTGCAAATTTCGGCGGTGGTTTACGATGCCGTCGACGGAAAAGCGAAGAAGGTGGATCTCGTCAATGCCGGGTTTAGAATCGCCTCCTTCGCCCAAGGCAACGACGGCGAGGTTTACGCACTTGATTTTTCGAACGGCCGATTTATGAAACTCAAGGGACCGGTGGAAGCCCAATCTGATTTCCCGGAACTGCTCTCCCAAACCGGATGTATGGATTCCGGGGATGTTAAAAAACCAGGTCCGGGTTTGTTAAAGTACGAGGTCAACGCACCTTTTTGGTCCGATGGCGCGAAGAAAGAACGCTTTATGGCGCTTCCCGATGGTGCGCAAATTACAGTACGCGAAGACGGTCGATTCAACTTTCCCAAGGGCAGTGTTTTAGTAAAGCAGTTTAGGATTGATGGCGCACTTGTCGAAACCCGTTTGATGATGAAGCACGAAGATGGCGATTGGGGAACCTACCTTTATGAGTGGAATGATGCCCAAAGCGATGCGACTTTCTTGCGAGCCGAAAAGACAAAGACCCTACCCAATGGACAAAAATGGCTTCTTCCCGGGCGGGCCGATTGTCTGACCTGTCATACAAGCGCTGCCAATCGGGCGCTGGGTTTGGAAGTCGCCCAGCTCAATAAAACGATGGACTACACGTCTACGCTTCGCCGCTCAAATCAAATTTCAACTCTGCGAAGCATAGGGATT
>JALSKP010000588.1 GCA_026988815.1 Myxococcales bacterium
CCAACGAAAATGCAATGTTTAGCGCCAAATTTTTCACAATACTTAAACACTGCCCGTGTTCCGCCGAGATTGATTCGAAACCTTTCCTTGGTCCGACGTGTTCTGAGGTGTGTCACCGTTGCCATGTGAATGACGACCTCCGGTTTGGCCTTTCGAAAGACATCTTCGGCCGCTCGTTTTCTAACATCGCATTGATGAATTTTTATCTTTGGCGGCGCATCTGGCCATCGGCGTTTATCGATACCGACAAGTTGATGCCCGTGGCTTAGAAGAGATTTCGCAAGCACCCTACCCACTTTTCCAGAAATGCCCGTGATTAGAATTTTCATGTGATCTCCACTTTGGGCAAGGTGTTGGGAACTTCTAGATTTCCGACTTTCCTTCTCTCCACGCCAAAATCTAAAAGCTGTCGAATCTGTTCTTTGACGAGCGAAACGCGATGGCGAACCACACTATCTTCTTCGTTCCCATCCCCTTCAAAAACCATCGGCTCTCCGTAGTAAATTTCGCAATTCACCGGGCGAGGAATGGGGAAAATATAGGGCGTGAAGGGAATGTAGGGGGCGCCCATCAATTTACCAAGAAAGGCGGAATTGTGAATGGTCGGAATCGCATCTCCTCCGCCGACAAAAGCAAAAGGTACGATTGGCGTATTGGTTTCTAACGCTAAACGCATAAATCCCGACCCAAATTTCACGAGCGAATTTCTTTCCTTGTACAGTTTGGCAGTACCGAGGTGTCCCTCTGGAAAAACCATCAACATCCGGTCGACCTCAAGTAAGCGTGTCGCGTGCTCGGGAAGTCCGGTGAAGTGTCCCAAACGTGCCGACCAACCCGAAACAAAAGGTAGGGTATTCATGAATTTATCGGCCATTGCTTGGGCAAGACGAGGTGGCTCCATATCCATCAACATCGAGCCGATGACGATGGCCGCGTCAAGCGCAACGCCTCCAGAATGATTTCCCACCAGCATCACCCTTCCACGTTTGGGTACGTTTTCAATGCCAAAGGAACGCATGGTGAAGTAGTTTTCATAGGCCCAGATAAGCATCGAGTAAAATTGAGCCAGATGTTCTTTGGATACGCCAAATTCATCCAAACCGTATCGATTAAAAGGGATTTCTAGTCGCTCGACGCGCTCGTAAATTCTTGGATTGATGGGAAGTTTCATTCAGCCTCACGCGTCGAAGTTTTTGAGAAATCAAACTAAGAGAGTTCAAAGGATTCGTCGAGTGAGGTTTTCGCTTTCGCTTATTTTAGAATTGTAAATTCCACACGTCGGTTATTTGCCCGTCCGGTCGCGGTCGAGTTCGAATCAATCGGCCGTTCTTCTCCATAGCCGCGTGCTTCTAGACGGGACGAATCGATGCCTCGTTTGGTGAGATATCTGAGAACAGATTCTGATCTTCTTTGCGATAAGGATTCGTTCTTGGATGCACTGCCTTGGGAATCGGTGTGTCCTTCGATTCGAATTTTCGAAATTTGAGGATTCTCTTCAAGAACGGTCGCGATATCGTTAAGGATGGAAAAGCTTCTCGATTTGATTTTATCCGAACCGGTATTGAAGTAAATTTTCTCGGTGATGATGAGCTTATTTTTCCCAACTTTAACGCGCGTCTGCTTCTTATCTGGACAGCCATCTTCGTCTTCAAAATTGTTAAAGGTTTCAGGATCATTTGGACAACGATCGTCCACATCTTTGATGCCATCAGCGTCGTTATCTTCGTCGGGACAACCGTCCTCATCTTGGAATCCATCTTTGTCTTCAGCAACACGCGGACATCTATCTTTTTTATCGGGTATGCCATCAAAATCATCATCCAAATCTGGACATCCATCTT